>JAQSCR010000545.1 GCA_029945495.1 Pseudolabrys sp.
CATGCTGTCGCCGGCGTGGCCGAGCGCCAGTGTAATGTGCTCGCCCTTTTCGGTGAGCGAACGGGTGACGCGCTGCGCCACTTCGTTGACCTTCTCGGCGACCAGATCGCCGACCGAGGTGATGTCGTGCGACAAATCGAGATGCACCGAGCCGATCGCCTTGCGCACCTGTTCGGACTGGCTGACCAAAGTGTCGCGCTGGTTGGTCAGTTCGCTCAACAGATCGCGGATACGCACTTCGTTGTCGTTATAGGCGCGCTCGAGCGCCGACACTTCGTTGTGCACCAGGGCTTCGAGTTCGGCGGCGCGCGCCAGAGCGCGCTCGACGCCGTCGCCCATGGCGGCGACTTCGCGGCGGATGGCCTGGCCGACCGAGACGATCTGCTCGCGCGCGGCGGTTTCCGGCTGCGCCAGACGCATCGCGACTTCGGCCATGGATTCGGCGACCAGCCGCATGTCCTGCGAGCGGCTGAACATGTGGGCGATCACATAAAAGAAGATAACCGGCACGACGATGCCGCAAACCGCGGCGATGGCGGCGGCGATGCCGATGCCCGGCGTGGCCAGGAGCGCCAGCAACTCGCCGTTCGACAGAATAGCCAGTGCGCCGGCGCCGGCGATCCAGCAGAGGGCGGCAACGCTGGCGATCGCATAGGGCGCGCGGGCGCGGCGGCGGCGCAGCGTCTGCAGGATCTGGCCCATATTGGCGCGGTCGTCATTGGCGGGCAGGCGCGGGGCGCTGTCACTGGCCGCCCAGTGCGGCGCGGTGTCGTTTTCGCGGAACAGATCGGCGGTGACCGGCGGCGTCTCGCCGCCAAGATCGATGCCCGGTTCGGCAACAAATTGCGGCTCGACGCGCTCGGCCGGTGCGCGCAACGCGAGTGCGTCCTCGACGGCCGCGAGCGCCTCGTCCGTTGCGTTCTTGGTCAGCTGCGGATTGTTCGCCATTTCGGTCATCGCCTCGTAGTTACGCAGGACAGAAGTGACAGCCCGATCCGCCGTCGAGGGCAGGCCGGGCCGCGAGCGCATGGGCCGCAAGAACTTGGGCCGTAGAAGCTGCGGTTAATTCTAGGCAGCGTCCGATCTTATCCGGAAAGCCTTTTTCCGTTTTCGGGATCGTTCGCGTCCGCTTCAGCTCCATTCAACTGCTAAGGTTTCATCCTATCGCCTTGGCAATGCGAAAGAAACCGGGATGGTAAGGTAGTTTTAATCATCGTTAACGAAGGTTAACCATAGAAAAAGCGCGATCTGTCAGCAAATATTTGAATGCCGACCATGACCGGTGAAATAAGGCCGTCGTGCGGCGCGGCCTCCGGACCGCAATCCGGATTGTGCCGACGGTTACGCGGCCATTAACCAGCAAAGCGATTGGCGCGGGGCTTTAGCCGGATTACGCGCCGCCGGACGGGCGGCATTTACCGAATTTTGGTCGCGGCCGGGCACACTTCGCGGGAACGCAAAACGCGACGCGGACCGGACGGAGAGACCAGCATGGCGCAGAGCGCATTCGAGACGGCCGATCCGATCGCCGCGATCGACCGTGGCCATCTTACCCGCATGACATTCGGCGACCGCAGCCTTGAGCAGGAAGTGCTGCAGCTGTTCGACCGCCAGGCGAGCCTATTGATCGCACGCATGCGTAACGGCGACGGCGCGCTGGTCGGCGCACTCGCGCATACGTTGAAAGGTTCGGCCGCCGGCATTGGCGCCGGGCAAGTGGCGCGCGCGGCGGCGGAGGCCGAACGCGCCGCGGCCGATGCGCCAGCGGAGCTCAGCGCTACCATCGACCGGCTGGCGCTGGCCGTCGACGAGGCGCGCGCGCTGATCGCCGAGTTGCTGAGGCAGGGCTAAGCGCCGCGCTGCTGCGGAATTAAAGTGCCGCCGGGCGATACTGGCGCGGCCTGGAGAATGACGATATAGGATGCCGCGCACCGCCAATTCCGGCGTGTTTACAGCCGTCACACCGATCGTCCTTTCAATGCCCAAAATCACCTACATCGATGCAACCGGCGCCAAGCGCACGGTCGAGGCCGAAACCGGTTCGACCGTGATGGAAGCG
Source organism: Pseudolabrys sp. (assembly GCA_029945495.1). Classification (GTDB taxonomy): domain Bacteria; phylum Pseudomonadota; class Alphaproteobacteria; order Rhizobiales; family Xanthobacteraceae; genus Pseudolabrys. The sequence goes on from JAQSCR010000545.1 coordinate 2,060, forward strand.
GCGATCCGCAACAACATTCCCGGCATCGAGGCCGAATGCGGCGGCGCCTGCGCCTGCGCCACCTGTCACGTCTATGTCGCCGACGACTGGCGCGCCAAGGTCGGCGAGCCGTCGCCGATGGAAGAAGACATGCTCGACTTCGGCTACGACGTGCGGCCGAATTCGCGGCTGTCGTGCCAGATCAAGGTCACGCCCGAGCTCGACGGCCTGGTGGTGACCACGCCGGAGAAACAGGCCTAGCAGGCTGTTGAAAAACAGTTTCGGTGCCCCGAAGTCGTCAGGACTGCGCAAGAATGATTCGCGCACTTCTTCCCACGCGCAATAACGATTCGAACAACCGTAGTTTTGGATTCGATTATTGCGCCGCGATAATGTCCATGGGGCTTTTTCAACAGCCTGCTAGAGCTTTCGCCACTTTGGCCGCATCGGCGCTACGATCCCGGTCGCGGATCGACCGGCGCCGGCCAAATCCAAATCCAAATCCAAATCCAAGTCGATTTAAGCCCCGCCAACCGCCGGGCGGCGCCCGCCGTCTTCGACGGTGAATCGTTTATTAAACAAGACAGTCGAATTCGATTTTCTAGAATCAATCTTTATTGCGATCCGTTCCCGTAAGATTGCCCGCGTGAGTGGGGTCGAAGTCTGGGGCGACGATGAAGCACCTGTTTATTTATCTGTTCGGCATGCACCGATTTGCCGGCGCGGCAACGCCGACGACTGCTCGCCCTTCGGCCGGCCGCCGCGCCGGTATGGACCGGCTGTCTCGACTCTGGTCGGCCATCGCGCGCCCGTTCTACCGATCGATCTACGTCAGATTTCAATACGCATTCGGTCTCGCCATTCTCGGCCTTCTGCTGATGGCGGCGATCACGGTCGTATCGGGGCGCGTTCTCATGAACACCTATGAGAACAGCGTTTCGGAAGCGCGTTTCGAGTTGATGCCAGCCCACGATATCCAGGCCTCGTTGCGGGAGGCGGAGCATCTGACGTATCTCTACGCGATCGAAGGCAATCAGTCGGCGCCCTTTCGATTCAAAGTGGTCGAGGAGACGGTGTATCGCGAGTTTCGGCAATTGATCGAAAGCACGTCGCGATTCGCGTCTGTCGAGCACGCCCATTCGAGTATTTCAGTGTCCGAATCCGTCACGGCGTGGAAAGAGGCGCAGGCGGCGGCGCTTGCGGTGTTCCGGTTTGCCGCAGGCACGCCAGAGGCGGTCGAGGCGCTGAGGCGCGCGCACGCGAAGATCGATCCGGTCTACGATACGATTTCCAAATTCCACCGCGGTTCGATGCAGGATTTGCAGGATCGCTTGAAGTTTGCCCGCTCCGTCGCAGATCAGACCTATTCCGCGATCTTCGGCGCGATCATGATCGGGCTCGGCGTGCTGATCGCCGCGGGTTTCTTCGTCGGCGGCTCGGTGCTCCAGCCCATCGAGGAACTTCAACGTGTTGCGCGCCGGCTTGGCGAGAAAGATTTCTCGCAACGCGTCAGGCTCCGCAACACCAGGGACGAACTGGGTCAGCTCGGGCGGGCCTTCAACATTGCGACGGCCACGCTGCAGCGGCTGTACGGCGAACTCGAGCAGCGCTCGACCCATGACGGCTTGACCGGTGCGCTCAACCGCGCCGCCTTCGACGAGCGGCTGTCAGCGGAGTGCATGAGTGCCGATCGTCACAAACGATCGATGTCTTTGCTGATGGTTGATATCGATTTCTTCAAACGCGTGAACGATACTCACGGGCACCAAACCGGCGATCATGTGTTGCAGACGCTCGTCGAACTGTTGAATGAGACGATCCGGCCGGGCGACATTCTGGCCAGGTACGGCGGCGAGGAGTTCATCATCATTCTTCCCGAGGCCGACGAGAACGGCGCCATGGCGATGGCCGAGCGGGTGCGCAGCACCGTCGAACGTCATGTGTTCAATTGTCCGATCGGCAATAATATCGGTGTGACCGTCAGCGTTGGCTGCGCCAACCGGTTGACAGCGGGGATGGCATCCGACGATCTCGTCAAGGCAGCCGACGCGGCGCTTTACCGCGCCAAGAAAACCGGGCGAAACCGGGTCGTGTCGGCGAGCGAGCTTGCGCCGGCGCACCGCTCCGGCGCCAGGAAGGCTGCGGCGTAAGCACGGTGCCGCTAGGCTTTCACCGCAGGCCGGAAACGTTGCGCGACGAGGATCGCCATGGCGAACGGCGCCAGCAGCACCAGCCGGCTCTGATAGCGATCGACCGGGTGCGAGAACACGCCGCAGACCACGGCATTGGCGGCAAGCGCCAGCAGGATGGTGAGGCAGAGCGCCGCCGCCTCCGGCGCGATCGCCAGGCGCCGCCGCAAAATCAAAGCCAGCATGATGCCGGCGATGGCAAAACCCGCCACCGGCCGGTGCAGATAATTCAGCGGCCCTACGTCGAAGCGTTCGACCTGCTGGCGCGCGCGCGACAAAGCCGGCATCAATTCGGGGGCATATTGTTCGATAGAAGTAATGGTCGGTTCGTTGTCGTAGACGCTGACCTCGGTGTCGAAGGTGACGAACTGTTCGAGCGCGGCGGTGATCGCGGCCGTAAGATGCATGCCTGGATACATCACCAGCGTGTCGCGGATGATGCGCGCTTCTTCGGCCTTGTAGGTTTCCCAGCCGCCGAGCTTGTACAGGATCGTGTTGCCCCACAGCCAGTTATCAGCCCGGTCCGGCATGTCGTGCTGATAGGCGCACAGTCGGATCGTTGCATCGGGGCATCGCTCGGCCAGATAGCGCTCGATGATGCCGTCTTCGATCAAGCGCCCGAACAGGAAGGTGGTGCCGCCGGGCGTGAAGGCGAAGCTGCCGGTCAGCGCCAGGTTGGACACCGGGCATAGAGCGATGCCGGCGGCGACCGCGGCGGAGGCGAGCCTCAGGCGCGGCGACAGCGGCGATAGGCGCGGCCAATAGCGGGCGAGGCCGGCGATCAGCCACAACGCGACGATGACGGCGACGCACATGCCGCCTGCGGCCATATGGCTCGGGATGGCAAGCGCGATAACCGCGGCAAGCGCATAACGCTCCCCGCGCGCCAGTTGGCCGGCGGCGAAGGCGAGAAGATAAAGCGCCAATGCGGCGGCGGGAAACAGGATGTCGGGCATCAACTGGCCGGCAAACCACGGCAGGCTTGTCGCCACGCTCAGCAGCGCGACGATACCGGCGGCGAGCCACGGCCGTCCGCCCAGACCATTGACCCGCAGCGTCACGACGATCAGCCAGGCGACGAGCGCCGATTGGATGAGGACGCAGGGCCAGAAGGCGAGCGGTAGGCCGGCGTCGAGAAACAGGCCGTAGAACGCCGACCGGCCGTGGGTCGGCAAGCCGACGATCGGCGCGGTAAAATAGCCGCCGGTATCGGGGAATATCAGCGGGAAGCCGTTCCACAGCGCGGGCGTCAGCAGCGCCAGCGTCATGGCCATACCGGCCAGGCCCCAGGCCACCACCTCGCTGCGCCGGCGCAAGGGCGCAGCTACGCCATCGCGCACGCTGCTGCCGGCAACTAGACTATCCGCCATTTGCTAAAAGCCCCACGATGCAATCCCGGCACCGCCCCTAACCATACGCCATCACGGTCGGCGGCCGAACTACGCAATTTCCCTGATATTGAATTGACCGGACGGACAACGCCGCCGGCCGGTTTTGGTTCACTGGTCTCATAGGGCTAAGACGGGAAAATCAGGCCGGCAAAATGTCGCAGCCGTCGGCCGCCGCCGGTGCCGCCGCCGGCCGCTCCGAGAGCCTGTAGAGCGCCAGCCCGGTAGCGAAGGCCGCGAGCCAGACGATGCGGGCGCCGTAACGGTCGTGCGGATTGGATAGTGCGCCGCAGACGAAGGCGTTGGCCAGAAGCGCGAGCATGCAGAAAGCGGCGAGTTCGCCCAGGTCGGCGGGCAATTTGCGCCGCCAGGCGAACAGCGCGACGAACGGCAGCAGCGCCATGCTCAAGAGCGCCAGCGGATAATGCAGATTGTTGATGGCGGTGAACGATATCTCGGCGCGTTGCTGGCGCGCCGCCTTCATCGCCGGCTCGAGCTGCGGCGCGTAATCGTGAATGATGAAGTAGGTGTGCCAGACCCAGTGCACCACGCCTTCGCCGGTGTGGACGTCGATCAGCTGCCGCGCGGTGGCGACGGCCGCGGTCTTGAGCTGCAACGCCGGATAGTCGATGAGGCTTCGAACGGCGATGTGCTCCATCTCCTGGCCGAGGCCTTTGAAGCGACCGAGCCGGTCGAACAAGGGGCTGCCCCAGAACCAGACATCGGCGTCGTGCGGCAGCGCGTTCTTGTAGGCGCACAGCTGCAAGCGGGCGTCGGGGCAATGGTCGTCGAGATATTTGTCGACGATGCCATCCTGCAACATGCGGCCGAACGAAAGCGCGAAGCCGCCCGGTGTCCAGGCCAGCCGCTTGGCCACCGCGTAATCGGCGGCGAACACCATGACCGCGCCAAGCACCAGCGCGATGGCGCCGTGGCCGAGCGCTACGGGCGTCACGCGCTTGCGGTCGATCAGACAGAGGAGTGCGGCAGGCAGCATTAGCGCCAGCATCACCGCGATGGTGGCGCTATGGGTCGCTGCCGACACAGCGCAGAGCACGATCAAGCCGACGCGCTCGGTGCGCGTCAGCGCTTCGCCGCGCATGAGCAGCAGATAGAGCGCCAGCACGCCGATACCGCAGAAAATATCGGTGAGCAGGATCGCGGTCAGCCACGGCAGCGTGGTGAACACCGACAGCGCGGCGATTGTGCCGAGCAAAAGCAGAGGGCGCGCGCCGAGCCCGTGCACGCGCAGCATCAAGGCGATGACCCAGACCGTCAGCGCCGATTGCACGAGCAGCACCGGCCAGAACGACAGCGGCACGCCGGCGGTGAGAATGAGGCCGTAGACCACGGCGCGGCTCGGCACCAACGTGCCTTCATACCAGCGCGCCAGATAGCCGCCGGTGTCGTATTGCAGCAGCGGAAACTGGTTCCAGATCGCCGGCGCTATCAGGATGGTCAGCGACAGAATGATGGCAAGCGCCCAGACGGCGCGGTCGCGCAACGGCACTTGAATCCCCCCGGCAGCCCCGTTTCTTAATTATCCCTTGATACTGCCTTGACGGTTTGCTGGCTAGGGCGAATTCTCCTTGTCATCGCCGGGCTTGACCCGGCGATCCCGATAAGGGACGCAGTGAACCTCCTAAGCGGGATGGCCGGGACATAGGCAAGCGAAGCGACGCCGTCCTTTGGACGGCTATGCCGGCCATGATAAGGGCAACCATGTTCGTCCATTTCTTCCACGACCTGAAAGCCGCCGGCGTGCCGGTGAGTTTGCGCGAGTATCTGACGCTGATGGAGGCGATGCAGGCCGATCTCGCGTCGCGTCGCGTCGAGGATTTCTATTATCTGGCCCGCGCCACTTTGGTGAAGGACGAGCGCAACATCGACAAGTTCGACCGCGTCTTCGGCAAGGCTTTCAAGGGGCTGGAAATGCTCGGCGACGCCGTCGAGGCCGAGATCCCGGCCGAATGGCTGAAGAAACTGGCCGACAAATTCCTCACCGAGGAAGAGAAGAAGCAGATCGAGGCCCTCGGCGGGCTCGATAAATTACTCGAGACCTTGAAGCAGCGGCTGGCCGAGCAGAAGGGCCGCCACCAGGGCGGCAACAAATGGATCGGCACCGGCGGCACGTCGCCATTCGGTAATGCCGGCTACAACCCCGAAGGCATCCGCATCGGCGGCGAGAGCACGCATAAACGCGCGGTCAAGGTCTGGGACAAGCGCGAGTTCAAGGATCTCGACGACGACGTCGAGCTCGGCACCCGCAACATCAAGGTGGCGCTGCGCCGCCTGCGCAAATTCGCCCGCACCGGCGCGCCCGATGAACTCGACCTCGACGGCACCATCAAGGGCACCGCGCACAAGGGCTATCTCGACATCCAGATGCGGCCCGAGCGGCACAATGCGGTGAAGGTGCTGCTGTTCTTCGACATCGGCGGCTCGATGGACTGGCACATCAAGGCGACCGAGGAATTGTTCTCGGCCACGCGCACCGAATTCAAGCATATGGAGCATTTCTACTTCCACAACTGCCTGTACGAGAAAGTGTGGAAGGAAAACCGCCGGCGCTTCCAGGCGACGACGCCGACCTTCGACGTCATGCATACCTATCCGCACGATTATAAAGTGGTGTTCGTCGGCGACGCCTCGATGTCGCCCTACGAGATCTCTGCGCCGGGCGGCTCGGTCGAGCATTACAACGAGGAGGCCGGCGCGACGTGGATGGAGCGCGTGCTGCGCACTTACCCGTCGGCGGTGTGGCTCAACCCGACGCCCGAGCGCGAATGGGGCTTCACGCATTCGGTCCAGATGATGAAGCAGCTGATGGGCGGGCGGATGTATCCGCTGACGTTAGACGGGCTCGACCGCGCGATGCGGGAGTTGGTGAGGTGAGAGCGTAGCCTAGATGAGTGTAACGCGGGCTACGTGCTAGCGCGCATCCCCGATCGACACCTCATCCACCTTATGCCCGTGTCCGTCGACAATCGCGACGAACCAGCCGGCCCAGTCGAAGCCCGGCATTACCGCGCCATGTTTGAGATTTTTGGCGAGCACGACGGCATCGGCGCGCGCGGCGGCGTTGCCGGCAAGGTCGACGCCTTTGTGATTGTTGAGAACCTGTTTGCCATCGGTGAGATGGAAAAAATATCGCGGCATGACTGCTCCTGACAGGCTGGCGCGGCAGCGCCGGGCCGATGCTTTTGCGGCTAGTCGTATCACCGCGGCCGCCGGCCGTCACGGTGGCGCTAGTCCCCCCAAAAACCCCCTTCCGAATCTCCGGTATCGGGCTATATTTGTCCCGTCCATCAACAACCGAAAGGAGGTGATCCAGTGTCTCATTGTCTATCGCCGCGGTCGCCGGCATTCGTGAACTGGATTCTTGCCTCGGCTGGGGTTCAGTGCAGCTGATCTGAATAGGTCGGCTGGGTCACGGCGCGAGGCTAAGTAGGGCCTCACGCAATCGGGCCACGGTTTCGACAATGGAAGGGCCGCTCGCAAGGGCGGCCCTTCTTTGCGTTCGCGCGCGCGCGGGGGCGGGACGGTATTGGGCTCCATTGCGCAAAATCAATGCGGCGCGGATGGAATTGGTTCATTTTGCAACCATGAACACGAACCGCAAATTCGCAACTGAGCCGGCGCCCGCGCGAGCGCCGGCGCAGCCGTATCCCGCCCGCAATCTGGACGAAATGGGCAAGCGCCTTGGCGTCGATCCGGTG
>JAQSCR010000546.1 GCA_029945495.1 Pseudolabrys sp.
CCTGCAAGGCAAGCCCGACATCAACCCGGGCGTCGCCATGCCGGCGCGGCGCACTAGGGCGCAAAGCCTTGCGCTCGCCGCCAAGTTATGGCGCGGCTACGATCTCGCGGTCTCGACGCAAAGCGGCGACCGGCCGACCTTCTTTGCTTTCGTCGCCGGCCGCCGCCGCGTCGCTTTGGTCGACCGCACTTTCAACGGCCGCGTCAAGCAGCGGCTCGTCGATCGCAGTCTGGTCTATGAGCCCGGCGTGCACCGCGTCGAGGAAATGCTGCGGCTGGCCGATGTGCTCGGCATACCCCGCGTGCCGCATCTCGTCTGCCCACGCGCGCGCGACAGCGACGCCGCGCCGCGAGATGCTTACGCGGTGATCCATGCCGCGCCGATGTTTCGCTACAAGCAATGGACCATGGCCGGCTGGCGTGACCTCGCCGCGGCTTTGGTGGCGCGCGGTCTGACGGTGGTTGCGACCGGCGGGCCGTTGCCAAGCGAGCGCGCCTATCTTGATGATGTATGGAGCGGCGCGCCAGTGGTGCGCCTCGACGGCAAACTTGACTGGGCGCAACTGACCGGCCTGCTGGCGAAAGCGCGCGTCTATGTCGGCCCCGATACCTCGATCACGCATTTGGCCGCGGCCGCGGGCTGCCCGACCGTCGCGCTGTTCGGGCCGACCGATCCGCGGCTGTGGGGGCCGTGGCCGGCGGACGGTTTGGCGACGATGTGGGCGGCGACGGGAAAAATCCAGCGCCGCGGCAATGTCGCTTTGGTGCAGAACGCGTTTCCCTGCACGCCGTGCCAACTCGAAGGCTGCGAGCGGCGGCTGGAGAGCTATAGCGCCTGCCTTGATGGATTACCGTCGAGCCAAGTCATCGACGCGCTCGATCAAATGCTTCTCTCGAAGCGATAGAGCAAAAAGCCGACCAGCGCGCCGCCGGCGGCCAGCGCCAGCGCGTCAATGGCGTGCGACGGAAACAGAATCGTCGCAACGGCGAGAACGATCAGCGCCGTATTTGTCGTCATGATGCGGGCGATGATCGTGGTAACGGACAGCCCGCCATCGAGCGCGCGCTGATAGAAGTGACTGCGGTGCGCCTGGGTGATTTCCTCGCCGGCAAGCAGCCGCCGGAACAAAGTGATGGTGGCGTCGGCGACATAATAGAGCGGCAGCAACAGCGCGGCGGCGAGATGGCCGTTGCCCGCCAGCAGCACCACCAGCCAGAATAGCAACAGTCCGATTGGCAGGCTGCCGACGTCGCCGAGAAAAATGCTGGCGACCGGCCGGTTGAACGGCGCAAATCCCAGCATCGCGCCGCACAGCGCGACGGCAATGACCGCGGCTTCAGTCGGCAGCACGCCGAGCGCGGCCGCGATTGTTAATCCAACGGTGACCGGCACGACCTCGGCGACCGTCATCCAGTCGATGCCGTCCATGAAGTTGACCAGGTTCACCAGCCACACACCGGCCAGCAGCATCAGCGCCCGCTCGGCCCACCAGGGAACGAACGGCGGCAGCACGCGCATGTCGCCCGGCAGCATCGCGATGACGGCGGCAACCGCGACGGCTTGCAGGATCAGGCGCGGCAGGGCGCCGAGCGGGCGGATGTCGTCACTGACGCCGACGATGGCGAGGCCGATCACCGCCGCGATCAGGACGCCAAGGCTCGTTACGGCCGCGGCGATCTCCGGCACGACGGCGAGAGCGCATCCCGCCGCGATCACCAAAGCGGCGATCACCGCGATACCGCCGCCCTGCGGCGTCGGCACCCGGTGCGACGAGCGCACGTTCGGCTTGGCCAGCACATGGCGCATCAACAGCGGGCGCAGCATCAGCACCAGGCCGGCGCTGACGCCGCAGGCGATAACGAACAGCAACCCGAACGCAAGGACGGGGCGCCAGATCTCAAGGTTCATGGCACTGCCGGACATTGCGCCTCTGAATTTAGCCCCGCATGGCCGGGGACTGTTGCGACCGGAAAACCTTCTACAGCATTTTTGTCTGCAAAAGCCTCTCAAATTGCGTTATGTGGACCTTCCCGAAGCCGCGTCTTGCGGAGGAGGAATTAACCGGTGAATTCGCCAAAGCCGGCCACCGCGCCCGTGCTGCTCTATCTGGTGACGGAAGACTGGTACTTTCTGTCGCATCGCATTCCGATGGCGCTGGCAGCGCAGCGCGCCGGCTATGAGGTCCATGTTGCGACCCACGTTGTCGACGGGGCTCAGCGGATCGAGGCGCTCGGTTTTCATCTGCATCCGCTGGCGTGGCGGCGCGGCAGCATCAATCCGCTCGACCTGATCGCAATCGTCCGCGAGGTGCGCGCGCTTTACCGGCGGCTCGCGCCCGATCTGGTCCATCACGTCGCGCTGCAGCCTTCCGTCATCGGCTCGCTCGCCGCCCGCGGACTGCCGATCACGCAGCTCAATGCCTTTGCCGGCCTGGGCTCGACCTTCACCTCGCAGTCGCTCAAGTCGCGTCTGGTGCGGCCGGTGCTCAAGGCGCTGCTGCGCTGGATCTTGAACAGCCGGCGCGCCGCCGCCTTGGTGCAGAACGGCGACGACCGCGCCGCCATCACCGCCATCGGCGTCGATGCGGGCAGGGTGTTTCTCATTCCCGGCTCCGGCGTCGATGTCAATGTGTTGACGCCGATGCCCGAGCCTGACGGCGATGTGACGCTCGGCTATGTCGGCCGCCTGCTTGAGGACAAAGGCCTGCGCACCTTGATCGCGGCGCACGACCTGCTGACGCAACGCGGCCTGCCCATCCGGCTGCTGATTGCCGGGCAGGCCGATCCGGCCAATCCGGCCTCGATCCCGGACGACGAAATCGCCTCCTGGCGGCGCAAGCCGAACGTGACGCTGCTGGGCCAGGTGGACGACGTCCGGCAGGTCTGGGCGGCAGCGCATATCGCCGTCCTGCCGTCGCGGCGCGAGGGCCTGCCCAAGAGCCTCCTGGAAGCCGCCGCCTGCGGCCGGCCGATGATCGCCAGCGACGTGCCTGGCTGCCGCGAAATCGCCCGCCACGAGGTTAACGGCCTGCTGGTGCCGGCGGATGACGCGGAAGCGCTGGCCGCGGCGATCGAGCGGCTGGCGCGCGATCCCGCGCTGCGGCGGCGCTACGGCGAGGCCGGGCGGCATCTCGCCGAAACCGAGTTTTCCAGCGAGCGGATCGGCCGCAAGACGGTAGCGCTGTATGACGGGCTCTTGGGCCGAGTCTTGGGCCGGACGCTTGCCGCCGCGGCACATTGACGGCTAAAGACCGCCCCAGCGGGCAACCGGACGGGAATTATGGCGCACGGACGTAAAATCGCGGTCATCGGACTGGGCTATGTCGGGCTGCCGGTCGCGGTGTCGTTCGCGCGCGCCGGCGTGCCGGTCGTCGGCTTTGACATCAACGCCGCCCGCATTGCGGAGCTGAAATCCGGCCTCGACCGCACCCGCGAAGTCGAGGCCGAGGACCTGTCGCGGCCGAATTTGCTCTATACCGCCGACCAGGCCGCGCTGAAGACGAGTGACTTCTACATCGTCACCGTGCCGACGCCAATCGACGCGGCGCGCCGGCCCGATCTCGGCGCCATGCTGGGCGCGTCGAAAACCGTAGGCCACGTGCTCAAGCGCGGCGATATAGTCGTCTACGAGTCGACGGTCTATCCCGGCGCCTGCGAGGAAGACTGCGTGCCGGTGCTGGAGGCGACCTCGGGCCTCAAAGCGGGCAGCGACTTCACCATCGGCTATTCGCCGGAGCGCATCAATCCGGGCGACAAGCTGCACCGGTTCGAGACCATCATGAAAGTGGTCGCGGGCCAGGACGCCCGCACGCTCGACGTCGTCGCCGACGTCTACGGCTCTGTGGTGACCGCCGGCATTCATCGCGCGCCGTCGATCAAGGTGGCTGAGGCCGCCAAGGTGATCGAGAACACCCAGCGCGATCTCAACATCGCCTTCATGAACGAACTCTCCGCGGTGTTCCAGACGCTCGGCATCGATACCGGCGACGTGCTGGCCGCCGCCGGCACCAAATGGAATTTCTTGAAGTATGAGCCGGGCCTGGTCGGCGGCCACTGCATCGGTGTCGATCCGTATTATCTGACCTACCGCGCCGAGAAGGCCGGCTATCATCCGGAAATCATTCTGGCCGGCCGCCGCATCAATGACCGCATGGGCGAGCGCGTGGCGCGCGAATGCATGCGCGCGCTGCTGCAGCGCGGCTCCAGCAATGCTACCGTCACCATTCTCGGCATGACCTTCAAGGAAAACGTGCCCGACATCCGCAACACCAAGGTCATCGACATCGCCCAGGTGCTGGCCGGCGTCGGCATCACTGTGCAGGTGCACGATCCGGTCGCCCTGCCGGAAGAGGCGGCGCACGAATACGGCATGACGCTGACGCCGTTCGACAGGCTCAAGCCGGCCGACGCCGTCATCCTCGCGGTCGCGCATAAGGAATATGTCGCCGGCGGCTGGCCGATGATCGGCAAACTGCTCAAAGGCGGGCAGGGCATCGTGCTCGACGTCAAATCCAAGCTCGACCGCGCGCAACGGCCCAAGGAGATCGACCTGTGGCGGCTGTAGACACCATTCTCGTCACCGGCGCCGCCGGCTTCATCGGCTATCACGTCAGCCGGCGCCTGCTGGAAAGCGGCCGCAGCGTTGTCGGCATCGATAACCTCAACGCCTATTACGATCCGAAGCTGAAGGACGCGCGGCTCGCCGAGTTGGCCAAATTTCCCGGCTTCCGCTTCATCAAGCTCGATCTCGCCGACCGCGCCGGCATGGCGGCGTTGTTTGCCGAGCACCGCTTCGCCCAGGTCGTGCATCTCGCGGCGCAGGCCGGCGTGCGCTATTCGCTGATCGATCCGCACGCCTATATCGATTCAAATCTCGTCGGCTTCACCAATATTCTCGAAGGCTGCCGTCACAATGGCTGCCGTCATTTGCTCTATGCGTCGTCGTCCTCGGTCTATGGCAGCAACACCCGTATGCCGTTTTCGACGCACGACAATGTCGATCACCCGCTGAGCCTCTACGGCGCGACCAAAAAGGCGAACGAGCTGATGGCGCATTCCTATGCGCATCTGTTCAAGCTGCCGACCACGGGTCTGCGTTTCTTTACCGTCTACGGGCCGTGGGGCCGGCCGGACATGGCGATGTGGATTTTCGCCAAGGCGATCGCGGCCGGCGAGCCGATCAAGCTGTTCAACCACGGCAAGATGCAGCGCGACTTCACCTATGTCGATGACGTGGTCGAGTCGATCGAGCGGCTGGTCGATCGCCCACCCGCTGGCAATCCGGACTATTCGGGCGACGCACCCGATCCCGGCTCGAGCAGCGCGCCGTGGCGCGTCTACAACATCGGCAACAACAACCCGGTCGAGTTGCTCGACGTGGTCGCGTTGCTGGAAAAATCGATCGGCAAGAAGGCGATCCGCGAACTGGTGGCGATGCAGCCGGGCGACGTGCCGGCGACCTATGCCAATGTCGACGATCTGATGCGCGACGCCGATTTCCGACCTTCGACTCCGATCGCTGACGGTATCGGCCGTTTCATCGAATGGTACCGCGCCTATCATCGCCTGTAGAATACGAACACGAGGTTCAACGACCATGCCCGCTCCGACTCTCGACACGCTCAAGGTCAAGCTGTTCACCGACGGCGCCGACAAGGCGCAGATCGTCGAGATGGCCAGGCAGCCGTGGATCGCCGGCTTTACCACCAATCCGTCGCTGTTGAAGAAAGCCGGCGTCAGCGATTACGAATCCTACGCCCGTGATCTCGTCGCCGCTGTGCCGAACTACCATATCTCGTTCGAAGTGTTCTCCGACGACATCCCGGAGATGGTGGCGCAGGCGCGCGTCATCAATTCGTGGGGCAAGAACGTCTACGTCAAGCTGCCGGTGACGACGACGCGCGGTGAGCCATTGTTCGACACCGTGCGCGCGCTGTCGCGCGACGGCATCAAGGTCAACTTCACTGCCATCTTCACTTCGGAGCAGGTGGCAAGCGCGATGCAAGCGCTCGACGGCGGCGCGCCGGCGATCGTGTCGGTGTTTGCCGGGCGTCTTGCCGATTTCGGCATCGACTACCGGCCGATCATGCAGGACGCCATTGCGCGCGCCCGCAAGACCAAGACGATCGAGATCATCTGGGCCTCGACGCGCGAAGTCTTCAACGTGGTCGAGGCAGATGCGATGGGCTGCCACATCATCACCGCGCCGGCCGACATCCTGAAAAAGCTGTCGGCGCTCGGCACCAAGACCGGCGCCGAATTGTCGCTCGGCGCGGTCAAGTCGTTCCGCGAGGATGCATTGTCGGCCGGCCTCAAGCTCGCCGTTCCGGCGGCGCGCGCAGCAGAATAGAACAGTTATGAACAGGCCGGCGCAACAACGCCCGGCCCGGTTAAGGCTATCTATTTACCTGTAATGCACTGAATCAAAACGTGTACGCCGCGCTTGGTGGCTGCGGTCGCCATCACCGGATACGCATGCTAGGTGACGGCGGGGGTTCGAGGCATAAGCCTCGGATAATTGGGGTATCGACGGCCGATGGCACAGAACTCAACCGAGACTACGGATCGCCTCTTGCGCGTGGGCGTCGTTGGCGTCGGCGTCATGGGCAGCAACCATGCCCGCGTTTTCGCGGGTCTTCCCGGGATCGAGCTCGTCGGCGTTGCCGATCCCGACAAGAAGCAGACCGAATTCGTCGCGCGCACGCTCGGCTGCGCCGCGGTCGGCGCCATCGACGAATTGCTCGATCTCGGCATCGACGCCGTCACCATCGCCGCGCCGACGCATCTGCACCGCGACGTGGCGCTGGCGGCCGTTGCACGCGGCGTCCACGTCCTGGTGGAAAAGCCGATCGCCTCCACGGTCGAAGAGGGCGACGAGATCATCGACGCCGCGCGGAAGGCGGGCGTGACTCTTATGGTCGGCCATGTCGAACGCTTCAACCCGGCGGTCGAGGCGATCAAGGAAGCGATCCGCAACGAAGACATTCTGTCGATCGCCATCACCCGCGTCGGCCCGTTTCCGCCGCGCATGTCGAATGTCGGCGTCGTCATCGATCTCGCCGTGCACGACATCGATCTGATCCGCTATTTCACCGACAGCGATATCGTCGAAGTGCAGCCGCAGCTGTCCAGCGCCATCGCCGAACGCGAGGATATTGCGCTCTTGCAATTCCGCACCGCCTCCGGCGTGCTGGCGCATATCAACACCAACTGGCTGACACCGTTCAAGGCGCGCCAGGTCACCGTGGCGACGCGCGGCAAATACGTCATGGGCGATCTGCTGACGCGCCAGGTCACCGAATGCTTCGGCTTCCAGCCCGACGGCAGCTATTCGATGCGTCATCTCTCGGTCGGCCATGCCGAACCGTTGCGCTCGGAGTTGCTCGCGTTCCTGAGCGCCGTGCGCACCGGCGCGGCGCCCGCGGTCACCGGCGAGCAGGGCGTCACCAGCCTGCGCATCGCCATTCAGTGCCTCAACGATCGTCCGCCGGCGGTGGCGCCGCACAAGCACAAAGCCCCGCGCGTTGTCGCTGGCTGACCTCACGAACCGGATACAATTATGAACGCTCGCACTGAACTGCCGCCGATCCCCTTCATCGATCTCGCATCGCAGCGCCGCCGCTTGAAGCCGGCCATCGATATCGCGGTGACGAAGGTGCTCGATCATTGCCAGTTCAGCATGGGCCCGGAAGTGCGCGCCTTCGAGGCCGAGCTTGCCGCCTTCTGCGGCGCCAAGCACGTCGTCAGTTGCGCCAGCGGCACTGACGCTTTGGTGCTGCCGCTGCGCGCGATGGGCATCGGCCCGGGCGACGCAGTGATCTGCCCGTCCTTCACCTTCTGCGCCACGGCGGAAGTCGCCGTGCTGGTCGGCGCGACGCCGGTCTTCGTCGATGTCGATCCCGTGACATTTAATATGGACGGCAGCGGTATTGCCGGCGCGGTCGAAACGGCGAGGGCCGCCGGCCTGACGCCGAAGGCCATCATCCCGGTCGACCTGTTCGGTCTGGCCGCCGATCACGGCGCGATCGCCGCTGCCGCGGCGAAGTACGACCTTAAGATCATCGACGACGCCGCGCAGGGTTTCGGCGCCAGCCACAATAACCGCCGGCTCGGCACCTTCGGTCACGCCACCTCGACCAGCTTTTTTCCAGCGAAGGCCCTCGGCTGCTACGGCGACGGCGGCGCGGTGATGACCGACGACGACAACCTCGCCGATTTGATGCGTTCGATCCGCGTGCATGGCCACGGCAGCGACAAGTATGACAATGTGCGCATCGGTCTGGCCTCGCGCCTCGACACTATTCAGGCCGCCGTGCTGCTCGAGAAACTGAAGATTTTCCCGGACGAGATCGAGGCGCGCAACGTTGTTGCCCGGCGCTATGCCGAGGCCTTGAGCGATCTCATCAAGGTGCCGACCGTGCCGGCCGGCTCGACCTCGGTGTGGGCGCAATACACCATCCGCCTGAAAGCGGGAACGCGCGATGCGTTTGCCGCGGCGCTGAAAGCCGACGGCATTCCGACCGCGATCTATTATCCGATCCCGCTGCATCTGCAGCAGGCGTACAAGCAGTATCCGGTCGGCAAAGGCGGCGTTGCCAACAGCGAGAAGCTCGCGGCGGAAGTCATCAGCCTGCCGATGCATCCGTATCTGGATGAGCCGACGCAAGGCCGCATCGTCGACAGCGTGCGCCGGGCGCTGAAGGCCTAGGTCCGCTTGTAGACGTCCTCGATGCGCTCGATATCGTCTTCGCCGAGATAGCTGCCGGTCTGCACCTCGATCAGTTCGAGCGGGATCTTGCCCTTGTTGGCCATGCGGTGGATGCAGCCGATCGGCAGATAGACCGACTCGTTCTCGTGCACCTGGCGAATCTCGTCGCCGATGGTCACTTCGGCGGTACCGCGCACCACGATCCAGTGCTCGGAGCGGTGGCGGTGCTTCTGCAACGACAATATGCCGCCGGGAATGACGACGATGCGCTTGACCTGGAAGCGGTCGCCCATGTCGATCGACTCGTAATAGCCCCACGGCCGGTGCACGCGCTTGTGGTCGACGGCCTCGGAGCGCTTCTCGGCCTTCAACTTGGCGACCAGCTCCTTGACCTCCTGCGAACGCGCGCGCGGCACCACCATCACCGCGTCCGAGGTCGACACGACGACAAGATCGCGCACGCCGACCAGCGTGGTGAGGCGGCCGTCCGAGTGCACGACGCAATCGGTCGAGTCCATGGTCACGACCGGGCCCTGCAGCACATTGCCTTGCTTGTCGCGCGGCGTGATGTCGAACAGCGCGTCCCAGCTGCCGATGTCGGACCAGCGGAAGT
>JAQSCR010000547.1 GCA_029945495.1 Pseudolabrys sp.
TTTTGGGTTGGCGTGGGTCGTTAGCATGGGATTCCCGGGATTCATAGGTCTATCCTGAATGCCTGCCATGTAGCCCACAGGCCAAGCACGCCCTGCTTCCGCCGCGGTTTGCGGATCAACCCGCCGGGGCCTTTAATCACCCGCCCTTTCGCCCGGATTCCCCATGCGCCGTGACCGCATCGTTCCGTTGATCATCGCGGTCGCCCTGTTCATGGAGAACATGGACTCGACGGTGATCGCCACCTCGCTGCCGGCGATCGCCGCCGATATCGGCACCAATCCGCTGGCGCTCAAGCTCGCCGTCACCTCTTACCTCCTGTCGCTGGCGATCTTTATTCCGGCCTCGGGCTGGACCGCCGACCGCTTCGGCGCCCGCACCGTGTTCCGCGCCGCGATCGCCGTGTTCGTGCTCGGCTCGATCGGCTGCGCGCTGTCGAACTCGCTGACCGATTTCGTCATCGCCCGCATCGTGCAAGGCATGGGCGGCGCCATGATGACGCCGGTTGGCCGCATGGTGCTGGTGCGCTCGATCAGCCGGCGCGAACTGGTGGCGGCGATGGCCTGGGTGACGACGCCGGCGCTGATCGGCCCGGTGATCGGCCCGCCGGTCGGCGGCTTCATCACCACCTACGCCACCTGGCACTGGATCTTTCTCATCAACGTGCCGATCGGCCTTCTCGGCATCGTGCTCGCCACCCGATTCATCGAGGACGTGCGCGCCGAGCACCGCGAACGCTTCGACATCGCCGGCATGATCTATGCCGGCCTCGGCATCGCCGGCATCGCCTTCGGCCTGTCGGTCGCGGGCCTCAACTTCCTGCCGTGGCCGGTGGTCGCCTCACTCATCATTGGCGGCGCCATCTTCATCGCCGCCTATTTAGTGCACGCCCGGCACACCGCGGTTCCGGCGCTCGATCTGACCTTGTTCCGGCTGCCGACCTTCCGCGCCAGCGCGCTCGGCGGCTTCGTCTTCCGCATCGGCATCGGCGCGCTGCCGTTTCTGCTGCCCTTGATGCTGCAGGTTGGCTTCGGCAAGTCGCCGTTCGAGTCCGGGATGATCACCTTCGCCTCGGCGGCCGGCGCCATGGGCATGAAGATGGCGGCGGCGACCCTGCTCAAGCGGTTCGGCTTCCGCGCCATTCTGATGAGCAACGCGATCCTGAGTTCGGCGTTTCTCGCCACCTGCTACTTCTTCAGCGAGACGACACCGGCCGCGATCATGTTCGGCGTGCTGCTG
The DNA here is from genome assembly GCA_029945495.1 of Pseudolabrys sp. Lineage (GTDB taxonomy): Bacteria > Pseudomonadota > Alphaproteobacteria > Rhizobiales > Xanthobacteraceae > Pseudolabrys. Next base: position 1,238 of record JAQSCR010000547.1, read on the forward strand.
ATCGGCGGCTTCTTCCGCTCGCTGCAATTCACCAGCATCAACACCATCGCTTACGCCGAGGTCGAGCAGGCGCGCATCAGCCGCGCTACTGCGCTGACCAGCGTCGGCCAGCAGTTGTCGCTGTCGGCAGGCGTCGCGCTCGGCGCACTGGCGGTCGATCTCACCGCCCAGTTCCATGGCCACACCGATCTCCGGGCGGAAGACTTCCAAGTCGCATTCTTGTTCGTCGCGGCGATATCGGCCGCGTCGGTGTTCATTTTCCAGCGGCTATCCGCCCATGCCGGCGCCGAATTGTCCGGCCGCGCACCGCCCGACGGCGGCTAGCCTCGGTTCTGGCGTCTCGGAAAAAACCGCGACGGCAGACGCAACGCATCCAGCGCAACTTCGTAGGTCCGATCTGCAACCGGCATTAACCAGCGCCCGACAGGCGTGACCAGCAAGGCGGCGACCGCTCCGAACAAACCGGCGATCAACGCCGAGGCGACCACATCGAGCGGGAAATGAAGCCCCAGATATATCCGCGCCCAGGCCACAAGGACGCCCAAGGCGATCACCACCGTCCCCCACGTCCGAGCCGCGCGCGTCACGACCAGAGCAAAACCGACGGTCAGAATGAAAGTCGTGTGGTCGCTCGGAAAGGAATTCTCGGGCACGTGGGCCATGAGCGTGCGGCCGAGCCCGATCATGAACGGCCGCGGCTCGTACCAGAAAAGGCCCACAAGCTGATTAGCTCCGAGTGCGAGCGCAGCAGCTATAGCGGAAGCCACAAGATCAGCTCGCCTGGCCGGCTTGCCCCAGACCCAAAGGACAACCAACAAGACAGGAATCAGGTCGATCAGCCTGGAGGCGACGAACGCGGCCACAGACACAACGGCCGGAGAAGCACCCGCCGCCGCATTAATGAAAAGAAAAACGTGATTGTTTATGGTGAGCATTGGCCGAACTTTGCAAACGCACCCCCCACAGTCTTCTTAGCTGCCCAATATGAGAGCAGCAATGGCACTCCGGCAGTCGACGCAAGTCCGGCATGGGTCAATCGCGCGCCCCACGAAAGCGTTCGACTGACCGTTTATGAATCCACGCTTTGGTTAGGCTCAATCCCGTCCCTCACATTTTGTTCGCGCATGATTTTATCCGAAGCCGCTTCACACTCTTTGGGATCACGGGCTCGATCGCTCGCATTTGATTAAAATTTTAGATGTTAACCACGTTGGCCGCTTTGGTTAATGGAAGCGGACCCTGCGCATGGACAAAGCGTTGGCTTGGCGCGTATTTTTGGTTTCCAAATATGGTTAATCCTGAAGGCTTTTAGAATGCGTGCCGCCTCGTCATCGCGGTTGCCAAGCGGCGTTGTCATCGCCGGCATCGCCGTGACGATTGGTCTGGCCGTGATCGCGCCGCAACGCGCGCAGGCGCAGGCCCGCGAAGCGCGGCTGTGCGCGACGCAAACCGAATCTCTTTCCACCCAGCGCATCGCCGCCTGCGGCCGCATTCTCGGCTCCGGCCGGCTGCACGGCGAAGCGCTCGGCGTCGCCTATGCGCTGCGCGGCCTCGCCTATCTCGACCGCAGCGACATCGCGCACGCGATCGGCGATCTCAATCGCGCCGTTGATCTCGCGCCCAATTTCGCCCCCGCCTATCAGAACCGCGGCAATGCCTGGTATGCGCGCGGCAATTACGGCCAGGCGCTGCTCGACTACGACAGAGCGATCGCGCTCGATCCAGAGCAGCCCTCGCCTTACGTCAACCGTGCCGCGGTCAAGCGCGACCTCGGTTACAACGACGGCGCGCTCGCCGACTACCAGAAGGCGATCAGCCTGCGCGCCAATCACGCCGCTTCCTACAGCGGCCGCGGCCAGCTTTATCTGCGCCTGAAGGACTACGCCCGCGCCACCGACGACTTCGATCAGGCGGTGCGGCTCGATCCGAGCGCGGACAACTACATCCTGCGGGCGCAGGCGCGCGAAGCCGGCGGCAATATCGATGCCGCGCTACGCGACTATCAGGAAGCCTCGCGGCTCGATCCGAAGAGTCTGCCGGCGCTCAATGCGCAGGCCGCGCTGTGGCGCAAGAAGGGCGACATCGACAAGGCCATCGTCGTCCTGGACCGCGCCATTCCGCTCGACGACAATCCGTCGCAGACCTATCGCCTGCGCGCCGAAGCCTGGCGCGACAAAGGCGACCGCAAGCGCGCTTACGCCGATATCGGCAAGGCGCTGAAGTCGTCATGGACCGTCAACGGCCTGCGCGTGCGCGGCAATCTCCGGCTTGAGGATGGCGAGACCGACGGCGCGCTCTCCGATGCCGAGTCGATGCTGAAAATCGAAGCCGACAACCGCGACGCCATCGCCTTGCGCGCCATGGCCTATTTCAACAAGAAGGATTTCGCCCGCGCTTTGCCCGATCTCGACAAGGCTATCGAAACCGATGGCACCAATGCACGCGCCTTCGCCCTGCGCGGCCGAATCTATCTGGCGAAAAACGACGGCGACCGCGCGCTCGCCGATTTCAGCCGCGCCATCGATCTGCGCATCGGCGACGCCGGGCCCTATCGCGCACGCGCCATGATCTACAAAGGCAAGGGCGACACCGCCAAGGCGATCGGCGATCTCGATGCCGCCATCAAGATCGACCCCAAGCCGGCCGACATCTATTTCGAGCGCGCGTCGTTGCGTAAAGCCAAAGGCGACAGCGCCGGCACCATCGCCGATCTGACCGACGGCCTCACCCGCCAGCCCGACAATACCGCGGCGCTCAAGGATCGCGCGCTGCTCAAGCAGACCAACGGCGATCTCGGCGGCGCGATTGCCGATTACGACGCGCTGCTGGCGCGCGGGCCGAAGAACACCGGCCTGTTGCGCGCCCGCGCCGACGCGCAGATGCAAACGAAAGCCTACGCCAAGGCGATCGAAGATTACGACCGCGTCATTCAGATCGAGCCGAAGAACGCGCAGGCCTATTATAGGCGCGGCCTGGCGCGCGAGCAGAGCGAGCAGAGCGAAGCGGCCATCGCCGATTACAAGGCGGCGCTGTCGCACGATCGCAAATTCAGCGAGGCGCAGAAGGCGCTGGCGAACGCACTCGCCGAGGAGCGCCGGCGCAAACTCGCGTCGCGCCCGGCCAAGCCGGCGAAGAACGCCAAGGTAACGAACCTCAAGACGGCGGACGTCAAGACGGTGGCGGCGCCGGTCGTTGCCGGCAAAGCTGAAGCAAAGCCTGAGACGAAGCCGGAGACAAAGCCCGACGTCACCGGCTCGATCGCGCCGCCACCGGCGCCGGAGGAAACGATCAAGCGGACGAAAAGCCAGCCGCGCGAGACCGCGCGCGAGCGCGCCCAACGTGAACGGGCCGAGCGTGAACGGGCCAAACGTGAATTGGCCGAGCGCCGGCACCGGCAGGAGCGCAACGCCCGCAATTTCCGTCAGCCGCCGCGCGAATTGAGCGATGCCGAAAAGCGCCGGCTGTATTTTGAATCACTGGAGCGCCGCCGCGGCCCGCGCTTCACCGACGCGTTCCGGTAATCTGTCATTCCGGGGCGCGCGAAGCGCGAACCCGGAATCCAGCTAAGCTGTCATGTGTATCTGGATTCCGGGTTCGCACCTTCGGTGCGCCCCAGAATGACAATTAAGTTTCGCTCTCGGCCGCATCCACCGCGCCGCGAAAGCCCATCGCCAAGAGATAAAGCTCGGCGGAGTCGGCGCGGCTGGCCGGCGGCTTGACGTGCTTGACGGTCGTGAAGTCTTTCTTCAGCGCGGTCAGCAGCAAGCCTTCGGTGCCGCCCTGGATGACCTTGGCGAGAAAAGTGCCGCCCGGCGCCAGCACTTCGCGGGCGAATTCGGCCGCCGCTTCGACCAGCGCCACGATCTTGATGTGATCGGTGCGGCGATGGCCGGTGGCGTTCGCCGCCATGTCGGACAACACGACATCGGCCGGCCCGCCCAGCATCTTCTTCAACAGGTCCGGCGCGCCGGCATCGAGAAAATCGAACACGCGAAATTCGACGCCCGGCAGCGCATCGATGTCCAGCAGATCGATACCGATGACGCGGCCTTGCGCGGGCGCGTTGACGCGCTTGGCGGCGACCTGCGCCCAGCCGCCGGGCGCGGCGCCGAGATCGACCACGCGCCCGCCTTTTTTGAGGAAGTGCGCCTTGTCGTCGATCTCCATCAGCTTGAAGGCGGCGCGCGAACGCATGCCCTCGCGCTTGGCGCGCGCAACATAAGGATCGTTGAGCTGGCGCTCCAGCCAAAGTTTCGACGACAGCTTGCGGCCCTTGCCGGTCTTGACGCGAACCTTCAGCTCGCGCGAGCCGCTGCTTTTGCTGCGCACCGTCACGACAAAACCGCCTGACCGCCGTCGCCCGAACCTGTATCACCCCAGGCGCCGTCTTCACGCATCATCTGCACCAGCATACCTTCACGTAGACCGCGATCCGCCACCCGCAGGCGCGGACAGGGAAAGGCGCGGCGAATGGCTTCCAGGATCGCGCAGCCCGCCAGCACCAGATCGGCACGATCCGCGCCGATGCAAGGGCTGGCGATGCGCTCGTCGTAACTCATCGCCAGCAGCCGATCGAGCACCTGGTCGACCTCGTCGGCGCCCATCCAGCAGCCGTCGATGCGGTTGCGGTCGTAGCGCTTGAGGTCGAGATGCACGCCGGCGATGGTCGTCACCGTGCCGGACGTACCCAGCATATGCACGCCGTGCAAGCCTGAGCCGTGTTCGCGGGCAAACGGCGCGATCAGTTCGGCCACTTCGCACACCATCGCCTCATAGGTGTCGCGGCTGACATCGAGCCCGCCATGCCGCTCCGCCAGCGTGACCACGCCATGCGGCAGCGAGATCCAGCCGCGGATCTGCGGCAGCGGCGGCCCGCGCTTGCACGTCGGCGAGCGGTCGAGCCGCACCAGCTCGGACGAGCCGCCGCCGATATCGAACAGCACCGCGCCTTCGGCGTCCGGGTCAATCAGCGGCGTGCAGCTGGTCGCGGCCAAAGCCGCCTCGGTCTCGCGGTCGATGACCTCGAGCGAGAGCCCCAGCCGCTCGCTGACGCGGGCGCGGAACTCCGGTCCGTTTTCCGCCGCGCGGCAGGCCTCGGTGGCGATCAGCCGGGCGCGGGTGACGCCGCGGTTGCGCATCTTGTTGCGGCAGATTTCCAGCGCGTCGAGCGAGCGCTCGATCGCCGCTTCGCTCAGGCGGCCGGTTGAGGAAATGCCCTCGCCGAGCCGGACGATGCGGGAAAAGGCGTCGACCACGCGAAAGCTGTCGCCGGAGGGGCGCGCCACCAGCAGACGGCAGTTATTGGTGCCCAGATCGAGCGCGGCATAGGTCGGCCCGCCTCGATCGTTGCCGAAGCCGCCGTCGCGTCGTCCCGGCAACCGCCGACCCCACGGGGGCTCGCTGAGCGGCGCCCGATCGATCGCGGGGTCAAGGCCTGGGGTTTCCCCGGCCTCGCCGCTCGTCATTTTCAAACCTCGCTGCCGCCCCACACGCCTGCCTCCCAGGCCCGGCGCTCACGGCAATGTTCCCAAGTTCTTCAAGTTACTTGTCACGAAAAGTGTAACAGCGCCCGTGCGGCGCGCAACCCTCGCCCTCGAAAGGTATTCTTGTGGAATGCCCTTGCCTGCTTTATCTGAAACAAAGAGTCCGCAGCCCCAGCCGAAAAGCCCCCCGAAATGGATGATAGAGCCACGCAAACCGCCCTTTCGCTGACCAAATTCGGCATCGGCCAGCCGGTCACCCGCAAGGAGGACCCGACTCTGGTGCAGGGCATGGGCCGTTATAACGACGACATCGGCCTGCCGAACCAGGCCCACGCCTGGATGGTGCGCTCGAGCCAGGCCCATGGAATCATCCGCGGCATCGACACCGAAGCCGCTAAAGCGATGCCGGGCGTACTCGCGGTGCTGACCGGCGCCGATCTCAAAGCTTACGGCGGGCTCAAATGCACGCTGCCGCTGAAGAACCGCGATGGCTCGCCGATCAAATATGTGCCGCGCCCGGCGCTGGCGACCGACAAGGTGCGCTTCGTCGGCGATCCGGTCGCCTGCGTCATTGCCGAAACCGTCGCGCAAGCCAAGGATGCGGCTGAGACTGTAGCGCTCGACATCGAGCCGCTGCCCGCGGTGGTTTCGGCGCGCGACGCCGCCAAGCCCGGCGCGCCGCAGCTTTATGACGAAGTGCCCGGCAACATCGCGCTCGACTACCAGCATGGCGACAGCGCCAAGGTCGCCGAGGCGCTTAAAGATTCCGCGCATGTCGTGTCGCTGCCGCTGATCAATCAACGCCTCGTCGTCGCTTCGATGGAGCCGCGCTCGGCAATCGGCGAATTCGACAAAAAGGACGAGCGCTGGGTTCTGCACTCGAGCAGCCAGGGCGTGTTCGGCATGAAAAATCTGCTGCGCGACATCTTCGGCGCCGCGCCCGACAAGGTGCGCGTCCTGACCGGCAATGTCGGCGGCTCGTTCGGCATGAAGGCCACGGTCTATCCGGAATATGTCTGCATCCTGCACGCCGCCAAGGTGCTCGGCCGTCCGGTGAAGTGGACCGACGACCGCTCCGGCAGCTTCATATCCGATCATCACGGCCGTGACTTTGACATGACCATCGAGGTCGGCTTCGACAAAGACGGTCTCATCACCGCAATGCGGATAACCGGTTACGGCAATCTTGGCGGCTACTGCTCCAATTTCGGCCCGATGCTGCCGACGCTCAACCTCACCAAGAACAGCATCAGCATGTACCGCACGCCGCTCCTGGAAGTGTCGACCAAATGCGTGTTCTCCAACACCACTTTGGTGTCGGCCTATCGCGGCGCCGGCCGCCCCGAAGGCGCGCTGTCGATCGAACGCACCATGGATGTCGCTGCCGCCGAACTCGGCATCGATAAACTGGAATTGCGCCGCCGCAATTTCATCAAGGCGAAGGATATGCCGCACGCAACGCCGGCCGGCACCACGTATGACTGCGGCGACTTCCCAGGCCTGTTCAAGGAAGCTTTGCTGCAAGGCGACGCCAAGGGCTTTGCCAAACGCAAACGCGAAAGCAAGAAAGCCGGCAAATTGCGCGGCCTCGGCGTCGCCTGCTATGTCGAAACCACGGCGCAGAACACCCAGGAGCAAGGCGGCATCCGCTTCAATGCCGACGGCACCGTGACCATCATCACCGGCACGCTCGATTACGGCCAGGGCCACGCTTCGACTTTCGCGCAGGTGCTCAGCGCCAAGCTCGGCGTTCCGTTCGACAAGATCAAGCTGTTGCAGGGCGACAGCGACGAACTGGTGCATGGCGGCGGCACCGGCGGTTCGCGCTCGGCGATGATGTCCGGCACGGCGATCGTGCAGGCCTCCGACAAGGTGATCGAGGCCGGCAAGAAGCTCGCCGCGCATGTGCTGGAAGCTTCCGCCGGCGATATCGAGTTCACGAACGGCGACTTCACCATTGCCGGAACCGACCGCACCATCAACATCATGGCGCTGGCCGAGAAGCTGCGCACCACCGCCCTGCCCGACGATATGCCCAAAGACTTCCCTAAGACGCTCGACATCACGCATGTGACCGAGTCCGTCGCCGGCACCTATCCGAACGGCGTCCATGTCGTCGAAGTCGAGATCGAGCCGGACACCGGCCTGACCCGCGTCGTCAAATACAACGCGGTCAACGATTTCGGCACGGTCATCAATCCGCTGCTGGTCGAAGGCCAGGTTCAGGGCGGCATCGTTCAGGGTCTCGGCCAGGTGCTGCTCGAAGGCGTGGTCTATGACGCCGCCGGCCAATTGGTCACGGGGTCGTTCCAAGACTACGCGATGCCGCGCGCCCATGACGCGCCGATGATCACCGTCGCCAACCGGCCGGTGCCGACCAAGACCAATCCGCTCGGCGCCAAAGGCTGCGGCGAAGCCGGCACGTCGGGCGGGCTTCCGGCCGTGGCGAACGCGGTGATCGACGCGCTGTCCGAGTTCGGCATCCGCCATCTGGAAATGCCGATGACGGCGTCCCGAATCTGGGAAGCGATCGAGGAAGCCAAGGCGAAGAAGCAGTCGGCTTAGTCTGCGTGTCCCGGGCGCGCTGCAACGCG
>JAQSCR010000548.1 GCA_029945495.1 Pseudolabrys sp.
CCGAAACAGGGCCGCCGTTTTGGTGCGTCCGCCGGCAAGACACTCGGTGAACATCCCAACAAGGGCGGACCGATCGTGGTCAAGAACGGCCGCTTCGGTGCTTACGTCAGCAACAACGGTATCAACGCCACGCTGCCGTCCGACAAGACGCCGGAAACCCTGACGCTCGACGAGGCCATCGTGCTGTTAGAGGCCCGCGCCGCGGCGGTCGGCAATTCGCCGCGCGGCAAGAAGCCGCCGAAGAAGGTGGCCGCGCCGAAGGTGCCCAAAGCCAAGGGCAAGGCGAAGATTGTCGACAATACGCCGGAAATCGGCGACGAGGCCGGGGCTCGCCCTGCGGCCAAAGCCGCCGCCAAAGCGGCAGCCAAAGCAGCCACCAAGGCCAAGCCTGCCAGCGCCCGCAAGAAGCCGGCGGCCAAGAAAGCCACTGCGCAGCCCGCCGCCCCTGCCAAGGCGAAAAAGCCGGCGCGCAGCCCCAAGGTCACGGCGGCGGAATAAAGCGCTTGACTGCCAATTCCGAGGGCATCTCACCGGTTCGGGCTATGGCCCGAACTGGCGAAGTCGGCGCGCGCCCATTACATTATCTTTCATAAGCGCCGCATCGGCGCAGGACCTTTCATTTGAACAAACCTCCTCAATACACATCCACTCTCCCCTCCAAGGCCGACATCTTAGCCTTCATCGCCAAGACCCCCGGCAAGGTCGGCACCCGCGAAATCGCCCGCGCCTTCGGCCTCAAGAACGAAATGCGCGCCGAGCTCAAGCGCATGCTGCGCGACCTCGCCGATGAAGGCGCGGTCGAGCGCAAAGGCAAGAAGCTGCATCACCCCGGGGCGCTGGCCTCGACCGTCCTAGCCGACATCATGTCGCGCGACCGCGATGGCGACTTCATCGCCGTGCCCGACGAATGGGACGAGGAAGCGCACGGCGCCGCGCCGAAAATCCGCATTCATACGCCGCACAAGATGAAGCCCTCCGAGGCTGCCGGCATTGGCGACAAGATCCTGGTGCGGGTCGAGGAAACCGGCGACGAAGGCGGCATCCGCTATCGCGGCCGCGTCATCAAGATCGTCGAGCGGCCGAAGCATCGCGTGCTTGGCATCTTTCACAAGACGCCGAATGGCGGCGGCAGGCTCGAGCCGGTCGACAAGAAGATGCTCGGCCGTGAGCTGAGCATTCCGCAAGGCGCCACAGGAGATGCCGAAGAAGGCGACCTGGTCGCGGTCGAAACCTCGCGGCCATCTCGCTTCGGTCTGCCGAACGGCCGCGTCGTTGAGCGGCTCGGCTCGATGGCCAGCGAAAAGGCGGTCAGCCTGATCGCCATTCACGCCCACAGCATTCCGAGCGTCTTCCGCGGCGACACACTGCGCGAGGCGGAAGCCGCCAGGCCGGCGACGATGGCGCACCGCCAAGAATCGCGAGAGGATTGGCGCAAGCTGCCGCTGATCACCATCGATCCGCCCGACGCCAAGGACCACGACGACGCCGTGCACGCCGAGCCGGATGAGGATCCGGCCAACAAAGGCGGCTTCATCATCACCGTCGCCATCGCCGACGTCGCGCATTACGTGACGCCGGGCTCCGCGCTCGACCGCGAAGCCTTGGTGCGCGGCAATTCGGTCTACTTCCCCGACCGCGTGGTGCCGATGCTGCCCGAGCGCATCTCCAACGATCTGTGCTCTCTAAAGCCGCACGAAGACCGCGCCGCGCTCGCCGTGCGCATGATCATCGGCGCCGACGGCCGCAAGCGTTCGCACACCTTTCACCGCATCATGATGCGCTCGGCCGCCAAGCTCGCCTACGAGCAGGCGCAGTTCGCCATTGACGGCCGCCTCGACGACACCACCGGACCTTTGCTCGAGCCGATCATCAAGCCGCTCTATGCCGCCTATGAGGCCCTGGTCCGCGCGCGCGGCGAACGCCAGCCGCTCGATCTCGACATCCCCGAACGCAAGATCCTGCTGAAAGCCGACGGCACCGTCGACCGTGTCGTCGTGCCGGAACGGCAGGACGCCAACAAGTTAATCGAGGAAATGATGATCCTCGCCAATGTTGCCGCCGCCGAGACCTTGGAAAAAGCCCGCATTCCGCTGATCTACCGCGTCCACGACGAACCGGGCATCGAGAAGATCAACGCGCTGCGCGAATTCCTCGCCTCGTTGCAAATCCCGCTCGCCAAATCGGGCGCATTGCGGCCGGAGAATTTCAACCGCATTCTTGCGCAGGTGAAGGGCGGCGAGCGCGAGCAGCTGATCAACGACGTGGTGCTGCGCTCGCAGGCGCAGGCCGAATACGCCTCCGAGAACTACGGACATTTCGGCCTCAACCTGCGCCGCTACGCGCATTTCACTTCGCCCATTCGCCGTTATGCCGATCTGATCGTGCATCGCGGCCTGATCCGCGCGCTCAAGCTCGGTAGCGACGGCCTGCCCGACTCGTTCACCGTGCCGGTGCTGGCCGAGATCGGCGCGGAAATTTCCGCCACCGAGCGCCGCGCCATGCTGGCCGAGCGCGAGACCAAGGATCGGCTGATCGCGCATTTCCTCGCCGACCGCATCGGCGCCAGTTTCGAAGGCCGCGTTGCCGGCGTGCACCGCGCCGGTCTGTTCGTGAAACTCTCCGAGACCGGCGCCGACGGCTTCGTGCCGGCGCGCACCATGGGCGACGAATATTTCGCCTTCGACGAAGCCAACCATTCCATGGTCGGGCAGCGCTCCGGCGAAACCTATCGCCTGGGCGATGCCGTCACCGTCAAGCTGGTCGAAGCCGCGCCTATTGCCGGCGCGCTGCGGTTTGAGCTTTTATCGGCGGGCCGCCAAGGAACTGGCAAAGGACGCGGCACCAAAAAAAGCCACTTGCCGAATCCCCCCAAACGTCCGATGCGCGGCCCCGCCAGCCGCCATCGCGGCAAAGGCGGAAAGAAACGGAAATAATAACGATGACCAACGATCCCGGCCACCGCCTGACCGATCGCATGACCAGTTCGGAACGCGATCAGTCGTTCCCCGACTCAGAGCCGCGCGACGCCGCCACCGTCATGCTGATCGACCGCGCCGGGGCGAAGCCGAAGGTGCTGCTCGGCCGCAGGCATTCCGGTCACAAATTCATGCCGGGCAAGTTCGTGTTTCCGGGCGGCCGCATCGAGGTGCTCGACCGGTCGATGTCGGCCGTGAGCGAACTGCACCCGGGCACCCAGGCCAAACTGCTGGTGCGCGTCGCTAACCCGAGCGCCGAACTGGCGCGCGGCTTTGCGCTGGCTGCGGTGCGCGAACTGGCGGAAGAAACCGGTTTGCTGCTCGGCGCCCAGGGCGACACCGCGCCGGCAACGCCCGGAGAAATCTGGGAAGAGTTCGCCAAGGCCAAGGTGCATCCCGACCTCGGCCAGGTGCACTTTATCGCCCGCGCCATCACCCCGCCGCGGCGGCCGAAGCGCTTCGACACCCGCTTCTTCACGGCAGATGCCACCGGCATCGCCCATAGAATCGAGGGCGTGGTCGGCCCGGATTCCGAGCTGGTCGAACTGGTCTGGGTGCCGATCGAGGAAGCCGCCACATTCGACATGCCGACCATTACCAGCGTGGTCCTGGAGGAACTGGCGGCACGGGTCGAAGCCGGTATGGCGCATGCCCTGCCGGTGCCGTTCTATTTCATGCAGGACCAAAAGTTCTTCCGGGAGTTGCTGTAACAGGCGTAAAAACGGGCCAAACCATGCAAAAACCCGCCTTTCTTGACATTTGCGGGTCTGGCGCTAGGGTTCGCGCCGCAGGCATGGTTTGCCTCCAAAATTCAGGTTTTTAAGGATAAATCCCATGGCAAAAGCCGTCAGTCTCAAGATCAAGCTCGTGTCGAGCGCCGACACCGGCCACTACTACGTCACCAAGAAGAACTCGCGCACGCAGACCGACAAGCTGGTCAAGAAGAAGTATGACCCGATTGCCAAGAAGCATGTCGAGTACAAGGAATCGAAGATCAAGTAGGTCCGCTTCTGAAAGCGAGCCGATGCGAGGGCGCCCCAGGGGCGCCTTTTGCATGTCGGCTTCCCGGTTCAGGGAATATTCCACAGCCCGCGAACCTGATACTCTTTGACCGACATTGCCGGGAGAATGACATGTCGAGCACGCTTCGCGCCCTGTTCACCGCTCTCGTCCTGCTGCCGCTGGCTTTTGCCGGCGCGCAAGCGGCCGAGCACAAGCTGGCCTTGCAGATCAGCGACAACGATCCGGTCAAGATGAATGCCGTGCTCAACGTCGCCGCCAATGTCTCGAAATACTATTCCGAGAAAGGTGACGAAATCGAAATCCAGGTCGTCGCCTTCAACGCCGGGCTGGCGATGCTGCGCGCCGACAAGTCGCCGGTGCTCGAACGCCTCAAGTCGTTCAAGCAAGGCATGCCGAACGTCTCGTTCATGGCCTGCGAAAATACGCTGGACTCCATGACCCGCGCCGAAGGCAAGGAGCCACCCTTGGTCGACAACGCCAAGCGCGTCACCGCCGGTGTGGTGACCTTGATCGAGCTGGGCGAAAAAGGCTGGACCATCGTCCGTCCTTAAGGCGCCCTCCCCGATGAAGAAATACGACGTTATCGTCGTCGGCTTGGGGGCCATGGGCAGCGCCAGCCTGTCACAACTGGCGCAGCGCGGCGTCTCCGTGCTCGGCATCGACCGATTCTCGCCGCCGCACGGGCATGGCTCGTCGCACGGCGACACCCGCATCACCCGCACTGCCATCGGCGAAGGCGTCGAGTATTCCGAACTGGCTCTGCGCTCGCACACGTTGTGGCGCGCCATCGAAGCGGCCACCGGCAAGCAACTGTTTCGGCGCAATGGCTGCCTCACCATCACCGGCGCCGATGCGGTCGTGATGCACGATGTCGACGACTTCTTCGCCAATATCAGCACCGCAGCAAAGCGCTACAACATCCCGTACCAGACCTTCGACACGCCGGAAGCGATCGCTAAGCGCTACCCGCAATTCGCCGTCAGATCCGGCGACCACGCCATACTGGATGAAGAGGCCGGCTATCTGTTTCCGGAAGCCTGCGTCGCCGCGCAACTGCAACTGGCCGAGCGCGCCGGCGCCACGCTTGTGCGCGACACGCCGGTCATGGCGATCGACCCGGCCGCCGATGGCGTCGAAATAGCGACCGCGGACGGGCAACGCTTCGCCGCCGACCGGGTGGTGATCGCGGCCGGCGCCTGGCTGCCGCGCTTTGTCGCCCAGGACCTCGCCCGGCACTTCACGGTCACCCGCCAGGTGCTGCATTGGTTTGAGATCAAGAGTCATCCGGAACGCTTCACCGACGCCAATTGTCCGGTCTTCATCTGGCAGGTGCCGAAGCAAGCCGACATCCGCAGCAGCATCTACGGCTTTCCGATCAACGGCGATCCGAGTCTCGGCGTCAAAGTCACCCACGAGGAAGACGGCGGCGTCACCGACCCCGACAGCGTCAACCGCACGGTCACCGCCGACGAGAGTGCGCGAGTGTATCGCACCTATATTGAGCCGTTTCTGCCGGATCTCGGACCGCGCTGCCTGCGCACCGAGACGTGCATGTACACAAGGGTCGACCGCTCGCGCTTCGTCATCGACAACGACCCGCGCAGCGAGCGTGTCACTTTCGTCTCGGCCTGCTCCGGCCACGGCTTCAAGCATTCGGCGGCGATTGGCGAAGCGCTGGCGCAGCAAATCGCCGACGGCCGCACGACCCATGTCGATCTGGAGCCATTCCGCCTGAGCCGGCTGGCGTCTTATCTGCGGGCCGGTTGAGCGGACTTAAGCGGCGTCCTGGACCACGCGGTTGCGGCCGTCGCGCTTGGCGCGATAGAGCGCGGTGTCGGCGCGCTTGAGCATGGCTGCGGCGGTGTCGCCCTCGCTGCCGAGCGAAGCGATGCCGATCGAGATCGTCACGTTCAGGCTCTTGGCGCCCTGCTGGATCGGGAACGCTTCGGTGGCGATGCGGCGGCGGATGCGCTCGGCCACCATGCCGGCCACCGCCATGTCCGTCTCCGGCATGACGATGACGAATTCCTCGCCGCCGTAGCGGCAAGCCAGGTCGATATTGCGGATCGACTTGCGGATGCGCACGGAGAACTCGCGCAGCACGTCGTCGCCGGCGTCGTGGCCGTGCCCGTCATTGATCGACTTGAAGAAGTCGATATCGAGGATCAGCACGGTGAGCGGTTTGCCGCGTTGTGCCGCCTGCTCGGCCAAAGCCGCCAAATGGGTTTCCATATAACGGCGGTTATACAGGCTGGTCAGCGCATCGGTGATCGCCATCTCGATCGACATCGCGACATTGTCGCGCAGCCGCTCGGTGTAGCGCTTCTTCTTGATCTGGGTGCGCACCCGCGCCAGCATTTCGTTCTTGTCGATCGGGCGGATCAGGTAATCGTTGACGCCGATCTCGAGCCCGCGCACCAGCCGCGCATTGTTGTCGGCTTCCGCGATCGCCAGGATCGGCAGGCTGCGGGTGCGCTCGAGCGAGCGGATCTGGCTGCACAGCCGCAGGCCATCGTGCTCCTTCAGGCCGAGCGAGACGATCACCAGTTCGTAATTGCCTTCGGCGACGCTGAACAAAGCCTCGGCCGGGTCGGGCTGCACGTCGACGGTATGCTCGGCCTGCAGCGTCTGCACGACGCGTTCATAGGATGATTGGCGGTCGTCGACGATGAGGATGCGGCCGTTGCGTCCGGTTTCCGCAACGGCTTCGCGTTCCGGGCTCTCGATACCGATTTCCTTGGTGGTGAGCGCGCGCATGCGCAGCTCGTCGGTCACCATCTTGAGCCGCGCCAGCGAGCGCACGCGCGAGATCAGCGCCACGTCGGTGACCGGCTTGGTGAGAAAATCGTCGGCGCCGGCTTCCAGGCCGCGCACCCGGTCGGAGGGCTGATCGAGCGCGGTCACCATCACCACCGGAATGTGGTGGGTGACTGGATTGGCCTTGAGCCTGCGGCAGACCTCGAAGCCGTCCATGTCCGGCATCATGACGTCGAGCAGGATGATGTCGCATTCGGCGCGCTCGGCCAAAGCCAGCGCCTCCGTGCCGCTATAGGCGGTCGAGACGTCGAAATACTCGGCCGACAGCCGCGCTTCCAGGAGCTTCACATTGGCCGGAATATCGTCGACGACGAGAACGCGGGCGGTCATTATTGCACCATCAGGCGGGGCCATGGAAATGGCGGATGGTCTCGATGAACTTCCCCACCGAGATCGGCTTGGACAGATAGGCCTCGCAACCGCCTTCGCGGATGCGTTCCTCGTCGCCCTTCATGGCGAAGGCCGTCACGGCGACGACCGGAATGTGCTTGAGCTCGGGATCGTCCTTGAGCCACTTGGTAACCTCGAGGCCGGAGACTTCCGGCAACTGGATGTCCATCAGGATCAGGTCGGGACGATGTTTCCGCGCCAGATCGAGCGCCTCGATGCCGTTGCGTGTGCCGACGATGTCGTAGCCGTGCGCCTCCAAAAGGTCGTGGAAGAGCTTCATATTGAGCTCGTTGTCCTCCACGATCAGGACGGTCTTCGCCATTTGCCGCCCCACTTTTCCCCAAAGCGCCCGGTTGCGACGCCGACGGCGTCGCCAGGCCAGCCGCGCTCGGGCATGATGATGAACACGGTAGTGCCGATTTGTTACGGAAAGGCAAACGACAGCTCATGAAGTCGCCCCGATCGATGCCTGCTGAGGCCGCAGAAGGGCTTGCCATTCAAGCCCTTAGCTATATTGCCGGGGAGCCGGAGCGCCTCGACCGCTTCCTGTCGGTCACCGGCATCGGCCCGGACCAGATTCGGGCGGCGGCGGGCGAGCCGGGCTTTCTCGCCGGCGTGCTGGCCTACCTCGCCTCCGACGAGACTTTGGCCACGGCTTTCACCGCCGAGGCCGGCTGCGGGCCGGCCGACATCGCGAGGGCGCACATCGCGCTCGGCGGCGAGCCGTGGGAGCGCGAGATCCCGTGACGGCGTTCTGCCGCGATTGCCTGATCGACGCGGCCGATTTAGCCAAGCGCTGCCCCTCGTGCGGCTCGCCACGTCTGGCAAGGCATGGCGAACTGGCGACCCTGGCTATCGCCCATATCGATTGCGACGCCTTCTACGCCACGATCGAGAAGCGTGACGACCCCGCGCTGGTCGACCGGCCGGTGATCGTCGGCGGGGGAAAGCGCGGCGTGGTGGCGACGTGCTGCTATGTCGCGCGCACCTACGGCGTGCGCTCGGCGATGCCGATGTTCAAGGCGCTCGAGCTTTGCCCGCAGGCCGCCGTGGTCAAGCCGAACATGTCGAAATACGCCGAAGTTGGGCGTCAGGTGCGCCAGCAGATGCTGGCATTGACGCCGCAGGTCGAGCCTTTGTCGATCGACGAGGCCTTTCTCGACCTCACCGGCACCGAGCGGCTGCACGGTATGAGCGCCGCCAAGGTGCTGGCGCGCTTTGCCGCCGCGGTCGAGCGCGATCTCGGCATCACCGTGTCGATCGGCCTCTCCGCCAACACGTTCCTGGCCAAGATCGCCTCGGATCTCGACAAGCCGCGCGGCTTTGCCGTGCTCGGCCAGTCCGACGCCTTCGCCTTCCTGGCGCCGAGGCCGGTCGGCTTCATCTATGGCGTCGGTGCGGTCAGCGCCGCCAGGCTCGCCGCCGACGGCTACCGGACGATTGCCGACCTGCAACGCGCCGAGCGGACCGACCTGATGCGCCGTTATGGCGAGGAAGGCGCGCGGCTGTGGCAACTGGCGCGCGGCATCGATGCTCGCCGCGTCGACCCGGTGCGCGATACCAAGAGCGTCTCGGCGGAAACGACTTTCAATGAAAACATCGGCGACCTGCGCCCGCTTGAGCAGCATCTCTGGGATTTGACCGAGCGCGTCTCGGCCCGGCTGAAGGAAGTGCAACTCGCCGGCGCGACGGTCACGCTCAAGCTCAAGACCGGCGATTTCAAATTGCGCACCCGCGCCCGCGCGCTCGGCAACCCGACGCAACTGGCGGCGCGCATCTTCGCCGCCGGCCGCGATCTGCTGCGCAATGAAGTAGGCCAAGCGCGCTTTCGGCTGATCGGCATCGGCGTCAGCCACCTGGTCGACGCCACCGGCGACGACCTCTCCGATCTGATCGACCGCCGCGGCGCGCAGGCCGAACACGCCATCGACAAATTGCGCTCGAAATTCGGCAAGGACGCAGTGGTCAAGGGCCTGGCGCTGGACGAGGAGTGAGCCGCCCGGCGTCAGGGGTGCAGGCCGGGGGCCTCGTAGCCGGTGCGCGCTACGTATTCGGTGTATCCGCCGCCATATTGGTGGATGCCGTCGGGCGTCAG
>JAQSCR010000549.1 GCA_029945495.1 Pseudolabrys sp.
GAGATTGTCGCGCTTCTCCACCGGTGCCGGACGCTTTGCTGGATCGTCGAGCTCGGTCTTGAACACCGCCGGCGACTTCAAAGTCTTGAGGAAGGCAACGATGTCCTTGATCTCCGCGTCCGAGAAGAAGCCGTGGCTGCCCCAGGGCGGCATCACAGTCTCTGCGTTATAGACGCGAGCGTCGTAGACGTAATTGTACAGCCACTCGTCCTCGCGGCCGGCATTGCCGATTTCCGACAGATCGGGCGCGACGTTGCCCGGCAGATCGGCGTTGCCGGCTTGGCCCATCACGTGACATGCGAGGCACGAACCGCCGCGGGTGCGGTCGGCGACCAGCTTGGCACCATTGGCGGCGTTGCCCTCGATCGGGCCGGTGAGTTTGTGCGGTTCCTTCGGCGCCGGCGCGGACGCCAGTTTGCCGAGCGTGTTGTATTTCGAATAATCGGCGGCCGGCCAGCCCGGATAGCGCTTCCACGGCCGCGCCGCGGCATCGTGGGCCGTCTCAAGCGGCGCCACTTTCGTTTGCGCGCGCGCCCCCGAATCCGTACCGGCGAATACGCCCGCCACCATCAAAGCAGCGGCAGCAGCCCCGGTTGCCAGAAATCTTCCACGCATCGTCGAATCCTCCCCGAACCTCATGTCGCCTTTTTTTATATACCGCAGCCCACGCGAAAACGCGCGCGGGAAACGGCTCGTCAGGCCACGGTTATTTTTTCTTCCGCGGTCGTGACCGACCCGTCGTCATCGGTCCAGCTGAACTTGAAGGTGCCGCTTTCCTCGACCTTGGCGAAGAACTGCATATACGGATTGGCCGCGATCGCCGGCTCGAGAGTAGCGGAGAACACCGGCTTGCCGTTGAACTCGGCCGTGAACTTGTTGATGATCTTGCGTGGGATCGTCTTGCCGTCTTTGTCCTTACGCTGGCCGCTCTCCATGATGTGCGGCAGCAGCGTCTTGATCTCGACGACCTCGCCCTTCTTGGCGGTCTTGGGAACTCTGATCTTCGGCGTTTCGGCCATGCTCGTCTCCTGAATTTAGAAAGCGGCTCACTGCTTAATGGTTGTGCGCGCCCGGCGCGATCAGCCGCCGCAGCCGCCGATGGTGACCTTGACCAGTTTCTGCGCGGTGTAGAATTTTCCACTGCTGGTCTTGGCGACCACGACGATGTTCTGGGTGGTGGCGAGCCTGATGCGGGTGGAGGCTTCGGCTTTGCCCGACATCGGCGTGAAGTGGAAGGTCCCGACGCCCGGGTTCGGATTGCCTTCGGCGACCACCAGCACATCGCTGACGTAATCGGCGTCGGTCATCGGCGCATCGACCGAAATCGACAGCGGCACGGTGTTGCCGTTCTCGGCAATCTCCGGCAACTCGATGGTAATCTTGCCCTTTTCAGGCACGGCGCCGCCGGTGAACTTTGCGATGTCAGCGCCGGCTGCCTGCGGCGTGGCCCACGCGCCGCCCCTCCAGCCGACCAAAGTGACGGCAGCGGTTCCAGCGCCGAGCGCCAATGCTGCGCGACGGGACAATTGTCGCATCGATACTTCCTCCCGAAAAACGTATGGGGCCAAATCGAGCCCCTTCCTTGACGACCATAACCATGGCGGCGATTAGGTCAAATCATATTCACAAAAAAGAATATGGCAATGTATTTGCGTCCACAAGGCGTTGCCGCGTCAGCTCGGCAGGGCTTTGACAAAATCGCGGAAGCTTTTGTCCCGATAGGCTTTTTCCCGCACGTAGCGAAACATTGCGAGGAAATCCTCGGGCCGCAAATAGCCCGGCGCCCGCGCCACTTCCCGCTTCTGCGGCGGCGCGTTCTTCAGCGGCGCGGCACGTTCGGCGAAGAACTGGAAAGTCGGCGTGAATCGCACGCCGTACTTCGCCGCCATGTCCTTTTCCGACAGTTTGGCGCCATCGAAATCGGTGACAATGCGCGAGCCTATGATGTTGAGTTGAAGCACCTCGAAATTGGCCTTGATGTAGGCGGAAATTTCCGGCTGCGCGAAATTGACGAAATGAGTTTCCTTGCAATAAGGGCAGCCCTTCAGCTCCCACATGACGACAAAGCGTTTGCCGGCCTTGTGGGCGTCCTCGAGGTCCTCGGCGAGATCGAGGAAGCTTTCCAGAAACCAGGATTGTCTGTAGAGCCCGTCATCGGTCAGCACCGGCTCTTCGGCGCGCGCCGGCGCCGCGCCGAGAACGGCGCTCGCCACAGTTCCCAGCAAGAGTTGTCGCCGTGATAGGGTCATCTTTGTTCGCTTTGTCCGCTGCACAATGGACCGGCGAGAACCGGACTCGCCGCCGCGTCTGTTATATTCATAATCGTTTATATCTTCATCTCACAGGGCGGTGAACAGACATGCTGGTCAGTGTTGCGCGCATCGCAGTCGTCGCACTCGCTCTGCTGGCAGGCCCGCGCCTGGCCGCCGCCGGCGACCTGGCGGACTTCAACGCGACGGTGGAAAAGGCGGCCGCGCATAGCCGCGTCGCGATCGGCTATCTGCGCACCGGCAATACCGACCTCGCCTCGCTCGAACTCGATCGCTTGCGCGATGCCTGGCGTGCGCTCAACGGCCGCTTTGCCGGCAAGCCACCGGATGCGTTCGACGGCAACCCGCTTTACGGCACCGCCATCGTCAACATCAGCGCGCGCCTGGTCGCCGCCGATATGATGCTCAAGTCCGGCCGCACGGAGGCCGCCAGCCAGTCGCTGACCGCCATTCGCGGCGATCTCTACGACCTGCGCAAGGCAAGCGGCATCGTCGTGCTGGCCGACTGCGTGCGCGACGCCAATGCCGCAGCTGACGCACTAATGGTCTATAATGACGCAGCGCTCGACTGGAGCAAACCCCAGGTCCGCTTCGGCATCGCCAACAAGGCGTCGATCTACGGCTACGTGCTCGACCGTTGCGACAGCATCGCCGGCGCGACCGTGCACAACAGTCCGGAATTTCGCCGGCTGGTCGATGGCGCCAAGGCTGGCCTCGACCTGATCCCGGGCGCGATTACGACCCGCGACACCAATCTGCTGCACCGCATCCTGATCGAATTGCGCTCGTTCGATAATTTGCTGGCGTTTCGCTTCGGCTAGATCCCGTCCCCGCGGCGGTTCTGGTTGCGCCGCAGCAAGCAGCGACCTCATCCCCGACTTGAATGGGGCTATTTATTCGCGCGCTTTGGCGTAAAGTTGGCGCGTGGGGCGCCGACAACGGAAGGCGAATACGACATATAAAACGACGATAAGAACACTTGAAACAAGAACACTTGAAACAAGAACACGTCGAACAAAAGCACGTCGCATAAAAACACTTGGATTCTCCT
The DNA here is from genome assembly GCA_029945495.1 of Pseudolabrys sp. Taxonomy (GTDB): domain Bacteria; phylum Pseudomonadota; class Alphaproteobacteria; order Rhizobiales; family Xanthobacteraceae; genus Pseudolabrys. The sequence continues at coordinate 3,322 of JAQSCR010000549.1, forward strand.
CCGGCCGGCGCACCGACCAACAGAGGGGAAATGCCATGAAGCGTCGTCAATTTTTACAAGCTGCGGGCGTGGGGCTCGCCGCATCTGCCGTTGCCGCGCCGGCCATTGCGCAGTCATCGCCTGAAATCAAATGGCGAATGACGGCCAGTTGGCCGAAATCGCTCGATACCCTGTACGGCGGCTGCGAATATTTCGCCAAGCGGGTCGGTGAAATCACCGACAACAAGTTCCAGATTCAGACTTTCGCCGCCGGCGAAATCGTTCCCGGTCTGCAAGTGCTCGACGCCGTTCAGAACGGCACCGTCGAGATGGGCAACACCGCGCTCTATTATTACTTCGGCAAAAACCCGGCCTTCACCTTCGGAACGGCGCTGCCGTTCGGGTTGAATGCGCGGCAGATGATTTCCTGGGTGCGTTTCGGCGGCGGCGAGGAGTTGCTCAACGGGCTACTCAAGGATTTCAACTGCATCGGCTTTGCCGCTGGCAATACCGGTGCGCAAATGGGCGGCTGGTTCCGCAAGGAAATCAAAACCGTCGATGACCTCAAAGGCCTGAAATTCCGCGTCGGCGGTTTCGCCGGCACGATTTTGCAAAAGCTCGGCACCGTGCCGCAGCAGCTCGCCGCCGGCGACATCTATCCGGCGCTCGAGAAAGGCACGATCGACGCCGCCGAATGGGTCGGGCCTTACGACGACGAGAAGCTCGGCTTCGTCAAGGTCGCCAAGCACTACTACTATCCGGGCTGGTGGGAAGGCTGCGGCCAGGCCCACAACATCATGAACATCCCTAAATGGAACGAACTGCCGAAGGCCTATCAGGCGGCCCTCATCACGGCGTCGAACGATGCCTGGGTCTGGACGCTGGCGAAATACGACTACGTCAATCCGCCGGCGCTGAAGCGGCTGGTGTCGAACGGCGCGATTCTGAGCGCCTTCCCGCAGCCGGTCCTGGAAGCCTGCTACAAGGCCGCCACCGAGATCTACGACGAACTGTCCAAGACCAATCCGCACTTCAAGAAGCTGTATGAGAGCCTGGTGCCCTATCGCAACGACGCCTATGCGTGGCTACAGGTCGCCGAAATCGGCTTCGACAGCTTCCAAATCCGCATGCGCGCGCGCAGCTGATCGGACGCTTCGTTACGAGCGGCCCCGCGGCCTCACGGCTGCGGGGCCGTTTCACGTTTCTCAGCCGAGCCTGCCAAGCGCCGGAAAAGTCTCGATCAGCCAGAATGCGATGGCCGGCATCTGGCCGGTGAATATCAAAACGCCGGCGACAATCAGGAACACGCCCATCGCCTTTTCGATTCGACCAAGCTGCGGACGAAAGCGCGCACTCCAGCGCATGAACGCGCCGGCAAAACCGGCGGCGACCAGGAACGGCACGCCGATGCCGAGCGAATAGACCAGCAACAGCCACGCGCCCTCACCGGCGCTGTCCGACGCGCCGGCCATCAGCAGGATCGCCGTCAGCACCGGCCCAACGCAGGGGCTCCAGCCGAATCCGAACGCCAGCCCGATGACATAAGCGCCGGCAAGCCCGCCCGGTTTTTGCGCGACGCCGACGCGTGCGGTCCGGTCGAGCAAGGCAATGCGGAAGACGCCGAGGAAGTGCAGTCCCATGACGATGATCAAAATGCCGGCGGCGTAACCGAGATAGCCGAGATAGGCGCCCACCGCCTGGCCGATAAACGAGGCCGTTGCGCCGAGCGCCACGAACACGGTCGAAAAGCCGGCGACAAAACCCAGCGCCGCCGGCAGCACGCGCCACCGCGCCGCGGCACCCTCGTCGTCGCGCAGTTCCGCGATCGAAACTCCGCCCATATAAGCCAGGTAAGGCGGCACCAGCGGCAGCACACAGGGCGACACGAAGGACAGCACGCCCGCGACAAAGGCGCCGCCGGCCGAAACATCGAGACTCATCGCTGGCGGCTCCTCATCGACATATTCGTTATTAATGATATATAGGATGACGCAATAAGGCGCCTTTGTTTATCCACCGAATACGCCAGAGAACAAACTTGCCGCGTCCGTCGCTATTGATGAAATTTTTGACCCGTGCCGCCCTGCTCGGCGGGATGTTTATCGCGTGGCCGGCCGTTTCGGCCCGTGCCGCCGAACTGGTGATGTTCGAACAGGCCGGCTGCGTCTGGTGCGCCGCTTTCGATCGGGAGATCGCGCCGGTCTATGGTAAGACCGATGAAGGCCGCCGCGCGCCGTTGCGGCGCGTCGACATAGACCGGGCGCTGCCTCCCGACTTGGGCTTTATTCAGGGCGAGCGGTTGACGCCACTGTTCGTGCTGGTCGACAAGGGTCGCGAGATTGGCCGCATTCGCGGCTATCCGGGCGACGATCATTTCTGGGGGCTGCTGGGCGTGCTGGTCAAGAAGCTCGACGCGGCCGCGGCCGTTGAAGAGCACTCGCGATTGTTCGATAATCAACAGATCATCTCGGTTGAACGCCCGCGTGCTTCAGCAGACCTTTTTGACCCGGCTTTCGAGCCGGTGTGAGAGCGACTATTTGGTGTCCCGATGAACTTGCAGCAACTCGATAGAGCCGACCGCTCCGGCGAACTCGATCGCATGGTCGGCAACGCCAAACGCGCGAGCGAATTCCTCAAGGCGCTGGCCCACGAAAACCGTCTAATGATTCTGTGCATCCTTGCCGAGGGCGAGAAGTCGGTGAGCGAGCTGGAAGAATTTCTTGCCCTGCGCCAGCCGACGGTATCGCAGCAGCTGGCCCGGCTGCGCGCCGACGGCCTTGTCTCAACGCGGCGCGACGGCAAGACGATCTATTACAACCTCGCCAGCGAGGAAGCGCGCACCGTCATCGGCGCCATCTACGACGTATTCTGCCGCGCGCCACGCAAACGCTAGTGCTGGCGCGCCAATTTCCGCAGCTTCCTCACGTCCGCAGATTCCGTCAATTGCCGTCCAACGGCGAATGTTGCATGTTGACGGGCAATGAATACGGCAGATGACGAGGGCGTTGAGCGATGAGCACGGTCGAACAGGACGGTAAAATTTTCGTCGGCAAAAGCGCGAAGCCGGAATATCTCACGCTGAAGCTCGCCAACCGGCATGGACTGATTTCGGGCGCCACCGGAACCGGCAAGACGGTCACCTTGCAGGTTCTGGCCGAAGGCTTCTCGCGCGCCGGCGTCCCGGTTTTTGCCGCCGACGTCAAAGGCGACCTGTCCGGCATTTCCGCCGCCGGCGAGGCCAAGGACGCTTTCGTCACGCGCGCCAAGGATATGGGCTTTGCCTACGAGCCCGATCGTTTCCCCGTGATATTCTGGGACCTGTTCGGCGAGGCCGGCCACCCGATCCGCGCGACGATTTCGGAAATGGGTCCGCTGTTGCTGTCCCGGCTGCTCGACCTCAACGACGTTCAGGAAGGCGTGCTCAATATCGCCTTCCGCATTGCCGACGAACAGGGCCTGATCCTGCTCGACCTCAAGGATCTGCGCGCCGTGCTGTCGCTGGTGGCGGAACATGCGGCCGAGCTTACCACGCAATACGGCAATGTGTCGAAAGCGACCGTCGGCACAATTCAACGTCAGCTTCTGGTTCTCGAGAACCAGGGCGGCACGAAATTCTTCAGCGAGCCGGCGCTGGCGCTGGCCGATTTCATGCGCACCGATCGCGACGGCCGCGGCATCGTCAATATTCTTGCCGCCGACAAGTTGATCGAAAATCCGCGGCTCTACGCGACCTTCCTGCTCTGGCTGCTGTCGGAATTGTTCGAGCAGATGCCGGAACTGGGCGACCCGGAAAAGCCCAAGCTGGTGTTCTTCTTCGACGAAGCGCATCTGTTGTTCAACGACGCGCCGAAAGCCCTGCTCGACAAGATCGAACAGGTGGTGCGCCTGATCCGCTCAAAGGGCGTTGGCGTCTATTTTGTTACGCAGAACCCGCTCGATGTGCCGGACAATGTGCTGGCGCAGATGGGCAACCGCGTGCAGCACGCGCTGCGCGCCTTTACGCCGCGCGATCAGAAAGCCGTCAAGGCCGCGGCCGAGACCTTCAGGGCCAATCCCAAGCTCGATACCGCAAAAATCATCATGGAGCTCGGCAAGGGCGAAGCGCTGGTGTCCTTCCTCGAAGGCAACGGCATTCCCTCGCTGGTCGAACGGGCGATGATCTGTCCGCCGGCGGCGCGGCTCGGCACGATCACGCCGGAAGAGCGCAAAGCGATCATCCAGGCGAGCCCGGTGAAGGGTAAATACGACCAGCAGATCGACTCCGAATCCGCGTACGAAGTCCTGCAGCAGCGGCTCAAGGACGGCACCACCACGGTGACCGCGCCGGCGCCGGGCCAACCGCCCGGTCAGCCGCAGGCTCCGGCCCCCGCCCCTTCCACCGGCGGTGGGTTGCTTGGTAGCATTGGTGGATTGCTCGGCGGAATTTTCGGCACCAGCACGCCGCGCGGCACGCGGCTGTCGACCGGGCAACTGGTCGCGCGTGAGGTGACACGCTCAGTCACCAACCGCATTGCCGGACAGATCGCCGCCGATCTCGGCAAGTCGCTCGGCGGCAAGACCGGCGGCACGATCGGCCGCGCCATCGTGCGTGGCACGCTCGGCGGCATGATGCGGCGCTAAAAGAAACGTGCGCCCGGCCAGTTGAGGCCGCGCGCACGCTTACACCGAAACGTCCTTGAAGCCAGCCGTTAGGCGTCGGTCTCGCATTTATTCAGGAAGGAGTCCTTCGCCGCGCCGGCCAATGGCTTGCCGTCTTTGCTGACTGCTTTGCCAACGCAAGCATCGGCCTTGCACTTTTTCAGGAAGCTGGTTTTGGCGGCGCCGGCCAGCGGCTTGCCGTCTTTGCTCACAGCCTGGCTTTCGCAACTGGCCGCCATCGCGGAACCGACAGCGAAACACGAGATCACGGCTGCCAACAGAATTCGCTTCATTGAAGTTCTCCATTCCCGGGATTGGAGCGCAATTAAATACGCAGGTCTGCGCGGCGGCAACTTGCGCTAAACGCGAATTTTCCTGCAATACCCGCAATGCGCCCGGTTCACGCTGTCGCGGGCGCAAATGGGCCACTGGGGACGATTTTCCGGGTCGCTCTATTTATATTGCTGCACCGCACCATATACGGCATAATGAATCCCAATTCGAGTCTGACGAGAACGAAAAGATGAGCAAAAACAATAATGAAACCTGGCAGACCAAGTACGGCAAGCGCCGCGTCCGCGAGGAAAAGCCAACTTTGGCCGAGGCAATCGCCGCCGCCCAGGGCCTCACCGACGACCTCGATGAGCAGGCTGATTTCGCCGCTTCGCTGATGGGCCTGCCGCGCGAGGAGGTTCGCGCCGAGTTGGCCAAGCTCGCGCCGCCGCGCAAAGATTCAATCAAATCCGTGGTGTTCACCGGCTCGGCGTCGGCGCCGCGCACCATCGTCGTCGAACGCAAGATTTCCCGCCGCATCATTCCGGCGGCAAACCGTTCGACGCGCACCGCCGTGAACTGAGCATAAGCTGACGCCTCCGGATCACGCGCTTTACATCGGGTGCGTGATCTGTTCCGAAAACCGGTTCCCACCCACGGGTCAAGCCCGAGGGCATGCTTTTCGGGATCACGCGCTCACCGCCACATCGATCAGCCGCATCTGCACGCGCTCTTGGCCCTGCCAGCGATCGACGGTGAGATAGCCGGCGGCATGCATCTGCCGGCCGCGATTGTCGATGAGCGCTTTGCCCAGCGGCGTACCCGCTACGCGGAAGGCAATCGCATTGACGAATTTGCCGTCGCCGGATTTGAAGCGCGCGCGGACATGGTTTTCGCCGACCGGATCGACATAAGCCAGTGTATGAGCCGGCAGCGCCAGCACCGGCTCCGGATTGCCGGCGCCATAGGGCCCCGCTTTCGCCAGCATTTCGCAGAGAGCCGGCGTCACGCCACCGGCGCTGACCGCACCGTCGATCTTCAGCGCGCTGTCGCGCCGCGATACTTCGACAGAAGCAGCCAGC
>JAQSCR010000550.1 GCA_029945495.1 Pseudolabrys sp.
CCCCCGCTTTTCAAATGCTCAGTCGCACCGCATTGCCCCTCACCCGACTTTCTCGCGATGCTCGAAAGTCGACCTCTCCCCGTAAACGGGGAGAGGTGAAGAAAAACTACAACAGCAGCCACGCGATCCAGCCGAGCATCAGCGCGATCATCCACAATCCACCGGTGGCCCAGCGGTTGCGGCGGGCCTCGGCGCGGCCGATGGCTTCGACCGATTCCGGCGCCAGCACCAGCCCATTGCGGGTGATGTCGTCGATCTGATCGAGGATGGTGCCGGCGCGGTTGAGCAACGACGGTACCTGACCGAGGAAGCGGCCGATCTCGCCGGCGCCTTCGACCGCGCCTTCGAGCTTGCCGGCCGGGCCGAGATGCCGCGCGATCCATTCGCGCACCACCGGATCGGCCGTGCTCCACATGTCGAGCTTGGGATCGAAGGTGCGGGCGACGCCTTCGACCACGACCATGGTCTTCTGCAGCAGCAGCAGCTCGGGCCGCGTGCGCATGTCGAACAGCCCGGTCACTTCAAAGAGAAGCATCAAGAGCTTCGCCATCGAAATGTCTTCGGCGGTGCGATTGTGGATCGGCTCGCCGATGGCGCGGATCGCCTGCGCGAAGTCGTCCACCGAGTGATGGCGCGGCACGTAGCCGGCGTCGAAATGCACCTGCGCGGTGCGCCGGTAATCGCGGGTGATGAAGCCGTACAGGATTTCGGCGAGGAAGCGCCGCTCCTTCGGGCCGAGCCTTCCCATGATACCGAAGTCGACCGCGACCAGTTTGCCGTCGGCATCGACGAACAGATTGCCGGGATGCATGTCGGCATGGAAGAAGCCGTCGCGCAGCGCGTGGCGCAGGAAACTCTGGATGACGCTGCGGCCGAGCGCCGGCAGATCGAGGCCGCGCGCCTCCAGCGCGGCGCGGTCGTTGAGCGGCGTGCCGTCGATCCATTCCAGCGTCAGCACTTCGCGCGCAGTGCGGTCCCAATTGACCGTCGGCACGCGGAAATCCGGATCGTCCTTGGTGTTCTCGGCCATCTCGGACGCAGCGGCCGCCTCAAGGCGGAAATCCATCTCGATCTTGACCGAACGCGCCAGAGTGGCGACCGCTTCGACCGGACGCAGACGCTGCGCTTCGGTCGACAGATTTTCCGCGGTGCGGGCGGCAAAGAAGAACGCGGCGAGATCGGCATTGAGGCGGCGCTCGATGCCGGGTCGCAGAACCTTCACCGCGACGATCTTGCGTGCGCCGTCGATATCGATTTCGGCCTTGTGCACCTGCGCGATCGACGCAGCAGCCACCGCGGGGCCGAGGCTGGCATAGGTCTGGTTCAGCGGCCGGTCGAAGGCGGCGACGATCACGGCTTCCGCTTCGCTTTGCGGAAACGGCGGCATGCGGTCTTGCAGGCTTTCCAGGCTGGTCGCGATCTGCGCGCCGACGACATCCGGCCGCGTCGCCATAAACTGGCCGAGCTTGACGTAAGTCGGCCCGAGCTTGGTCAGCGCGGCGGCAAGGCGGCCAGAATCGTCCTTCGTGCCTTCTTTCGCGCTCGGCCGCTCGATCAGCCGCGCCAGCGCGATGGCGGTGCGCTCGGGCAACGGCAAGGCGCGTGTATCGACCAGCGCGAACACGCCCTCGCGCGCGAACACATAGCCGGTACGGGCAAGCCGGGTGAGATGCGACAGGGCTGCGATCACAATTTCCAGCCCGAATGCATCGCCACCACGCCGCCGGTCATTGCCGTGAAAGACACGCGGCGGAAGCCGGCATCCTCGATCATCGACGCGAACGCCTTCGGCTTGGGAAATTTGCGGATCGACTCGACGAGGTAAGCGTAAGCCTCGCGGTCGCCGGTCACCGCCCGGCCGATATTCGGGATGACGTGCTGCGAATAGAGGTCGTAGATCTTGTCGAGGCCGGGAACGTCGACGCTGGAGAATTCCAGACACAGGAAGCGGCCGCCATGCTTGAGCACGCGATGCGCCTCGCTTAAGCCGCGTGCGATGCGCGGCACGTTGCGGATGCCGAAGGCGATGGTGACGCAATCGAAGCTCTTGTCCGGGTACGGCAGTTCCTCGGCGTTGCCCTGCTCGAAAGTGACCACGTCGTCGAAGCCGCGGGCGGCGGCGCGTTCGCGCCCGACCGCCAGCATCTCGGCATTGATGTCGCAAACGGTGACGCGGGTACCGGCGGCGGCGGCGTCAACAACACGGAAGGCGACGTCGCCCGTCCCACCGGCCAGATCGAGCAGCGCGAACGGTCGGTCGGACTTGTGCGGCGGATTGACCGCGGTCACCAGCGCGTCCTTCCACGCCCGGTGCAGCCCGCCCGACATCAGGTCGTTCATCAGGTCGTAGCGGCGCGCGACCGAGTGGAAAACCTCGTCCACCAGGCCCTGCTTGTCGGCCAGGGGCACGGTCTGGTCGCCGAAATGCGTCTCTTCTTGCGTGGTCATAGGGTTCTTAGTCGGATGACTGGGCCAATAATCGTTTGCGGGCAGGACCATAGCGCGGCAGGCGGCGGGGCGCTATGTGTGAACCACCCTCCCCTCAAGGAGAGGTAAAGAAAGACGCCCATGCCCGAGCTACCCGAAGTCGAGACCGTGCGCCGGGGCCTGGCCCCGGTCATGGAAGGCGCCCATTTTACCAAGGTCGAGGTGCGGCGCGGCGACCTGCGCTGGCCGCTGCCGAAGGACTTCGCCAAAAGGATGACCGGGGCCACGGTCGACGGTCTCGGCCGCCGCGCCAAATACCTGATCGCTGATCTCTCGACCGGCGACGTGCTGATGATGCATCTGGGCATGTCCGGCTCGTTTCATATCGTGCAGGACGCCAAAAATGCAAAAAGGCACGCCCGCCCCGGCGACTTCCACCACGAACGCGGCAAGATCGGCGCGCACGACCACATCGTATTCCACATGTCGAACGGCGCGACAGTGACCTTCAACGATCCGCGCCGCTTCGGCTCGATGAAGTTGGTGCCGCGCGCCAAGCTCGACAAGGAGCCATTGCTGAGCGCGCTCGGGCCGGAGCCTTTGGGCAATCAATTCGACGCCGCGATGCTGGCGCATGCCTGTCGCGCCAAAAAAACCTCGCTGAAAGCCGCCCTGCTCGACCAGCGCGTCGTTGCCGGCCTCGGCAATATCTATGTCTGCGAAGCGCTGTATCGCGCGCATCTGTCGCCGAAGCGGCAAGCCTCGACCATAGCCGACCGCAAGGGAGCGCCGAACGAACGCGCGGTCGCCTTGGTCGACGCCATCAAGGTCGTACTGCACGATGCCATCAAGGCCGGCGGCTCGTCGCTGCGCGATCATCGCCAAGCCGACGGTTCGCTCGGCTATTTCCAGCACAATTTCCGCGTCTATGACCGCGAAGGCGAACCGTGCCCGGACTGCAAGGGCATCATCAAGCGCATCGTGCAGAGCGGCCGCTCGACATTTTATTGTCCGGCGTGTCAGAAGTGAATTCTATCCGGATCAGAACCGGTAGTTCACGCCGACGCGCACCAAATTCATATTGAGCTTGGTCGTATCAGTCAGCGTCGGCAGGCCCGGCACCGCCCAGGTCGTCGTGCTCTTGCCGAAATCCATGTAGAGATATTCAGCCTTCAGACTCCAGCGCTGCATCAGCGCCACTTCGATGCCGCCGCCGATGGCCCAGCCGTTGCGGAAATCGTGCTGGCTCAGAGTTGCCGTGCCAGCTCCGGCGGTGGCGGAAGCCTCGGTCTCCAGCCGTGTATAGGCGTAACCGCCCGTCGTATAGAGAAGCCAGCTGTCCTGCGCGTAGCCAAGGCGGCCACGCACGGTGCCGAACCAGGGCATCTTTTGGTCGTACCGCGCGGACAGTTTGTCTTGCCGAAAAGGTAAAAACGGTGCATTTCCGATAAACTGACGCGAATTCTTAACTGGCTTATTATCCGTATTGTCCTCGAACAGCATGAGCGTCCAATGGACTATCAGAACCTCATCGTCGAAACCAAAGGCCGGGTCGGCGTCATCCAGCTCAACCGGCCACAGGCGCTCAACGCGCTCAACAGCGCGCTCATCCGTGAACTGTGCCAGGCGATCGACGCCTTCGAGGCCGATGCTGCCATCGGCTGCCTGCTGCTCACCGGCAGCGACAAGGCTTTCGCCGCCGGCGCCGACATCAAAGAGATGGCGGACAAGACGTTCATCGAAGCCTATCTCGGCGATTTCACCGCCGACTGGCACGCGCCGAAGCGGGCGCGCAAGCCGATCGTCGCGGCAGTGGCGGGCTTCGCGCTCGGCGGCGGCTGCGAGTTGGCCATGCTGTGCGACCTCATCATCGCCGGCGACAACGCCAAATTCGGCCAGCCCGAAATCAAGCTCGGCGTTATTCCCGGCATTGGCGGCACGCAGCGGCTGACGCGAGCGGTCGGCAAGGCCAAGGCGATGGATCTGATTCTGACCGGCCGCATGATGGATGCGGCCGAGGCCGAGCGCTCCGGTCTGGTCGCGCGCGTGGTGCCGGCGGCGAGCTTGATGGACGAAGCCATGAAAGCAGCCGATACCATCGCCAACATGTCGCTGCCGTCGGTGCTGGCGGCCAAGGAAGCCATCGACCGCGCGTTCGAGTCGACGCTCGCCGAAGGCGTCGTGTTCGAACGGCGCATTTTCCACGCGCTGTTTGCCACCGAAGATCAGAAGGAAGGCATGAAGGCCTTCGTCGAAAAGCGGAAGCCGGCGTGGAAGAATAAGTGATTACTTCCTTACGCAGATAATCCGCACCACCGAGGCCGACGCATCGGCCGACGGCGCGGCGGCCGCGGCCGGCACATGTTGCGCGTCGAGAAAACCGCGGATCGTCTCGGGCCGGACCAGCAGCAGCGGCGGCAGCGTCGGTTCGGTGCTGGCGACCACCGCGTTGCGCATTTCTGCCATGCCGACAAACCGGCCCTGGCGGTCGAGCGCGACGGCGCCGGAGAATCCCGCCAGCGGTTCGGAGCGACGCAATTCGATCGCGTTGCCATCGGTCACCCGCGCCGTGATCTCGACGAGTTTGCCGCGGCCGTCCTGGTCCTTCGGATCTGGAATGCCGAGCAGCGTCACATCGCTTGCCTTCGGCACCGGCGCAGCGTCGCGCGCGAAGGCCAGCGGCTGGACTTTGCCCGGACCATAGACGCGCAACAGCGCCAGCCCGTGATCCTTATCTTCGGCAACGCGCTCGGCGTCGCCTAACCCCGACGCCACGATCACCTGGCAGCCGTGCGTCAATCGCGCATCGGTGACGATGTGGCCTTGTGCGCTGACGATCATGCCGTTGCCGTATTCGACCGATTTCGACAAGGCTGCGAACGGCGCGCTGCGCTGCGGAAACGGCGAGAACCCCGACGCCATTGCCACCATCACCGGCGCGACAATGCCCTCCATCGCCTGATCGAACAGCATGGTGAAACCGCGCACTTCGCCATTGCGAATCGACGCGCGCACGGAAAATTTCTTCAGCCCCTGAATGCCGCTGACGAAATAGCTGTCGTCGCGCAGCACGCTGTATTCGACCTTGCGCGTCTCGGGCGTCTTCTTCTCCTGCTCGAACAAAGCCTGCAGCTTGAGGCCGGGCTCGTTGAGGCGGAAGGTCTCGACCTGCACCTCGCCGTGCGCCGACGACCACAGCGTGCCGCGCGCCGCCTCGCGCACATGTGGCACCATCTTGGTCGGCAGACCGATGCGAATGCCGGTGGCCGGATCGGCCACCACGCTCCAGCCGAATTCCTGTTCGTGTTCGCGCGCAGCGGCGATCAGGGACGCGCGCTCGGCGGCGGTGAGTTGGCCGCTGATCTTGCTTTTGATCCGTTTCTGGAAATTCCTGACCGCGGTCAGCATCGGGTCTTCGCCGTTGACCGCGCCGGTATAGTCGCCCGACCACAGCAGCGCTGCCTGCAGCTTCAGGCGCTCGTCCTGCGGAATGCCGGCGAAGACGTCGTTCGCTGTGTCCGCTTTGGCCGGCACATCGGTCTTTCCTTTGGCGGCGACGGCGGGCGAAGCGGCGGCAGGTTGCGCGATTGCCGCTTTGATCGCTTCCGGCTTGATGGGCGGCAGCATGACCGGAGCAGCGGCCGATTTGGCGGCTTCAGGTTTGGCAATAGCCGGTTTAGCAGGCGCGGCGGCGACCGGGGCCACCGCGGGCTTGGTTACCGGCTTAGCGGCTAACTTCGGCGCGACTTTCGGGGTGGCCGGGAATGTGAGCGGCTTGTTCGGCAACGGCGCGGCGGCCCGTCTGTCGGCCTCAACCGGATACGGCGCCGCATCGGCGCCCGGCACCTGGGCCGCGGCGGACAGCGCACCGAACGAGAGCGCGAAAAGCGTCGCAATGGGAAGCAAACGCATAGTCATTAACGCCACACTAACCAAGGTTGCGGCGCACATTAGCCCATCGCGGCAGCGGCGCAAGGCGGCGGCGCAGGCACTGTGGCACAAACCGGTTCGCAGCTTTCTTAATACTGGGCTAGGTTAACCACGATGCTGGATCCAAGCGAACTTGAACGATATGCGCGCCACATCGTGCTGCGCGAAGTGGGCGGCCCCGGCCAGGCCAAGCTCAAGGCCGCGCGCGTGCTGGTGATCGGCGCCGGAGGCTTGGGCGCGCCAGTGCTGCTCTATCTCGCCGCCGCCGGCGTCGGCACCATCGGCATCGTCGACGACGACAGCGTGTCGCTGTCGAACCTGCAGCGGCAGGTCATTCACACGACGGACGACATCGGTCTGCGCAAAGTCGACAGCGCCGAAGCGGCGATTGGCAAGCTCAACCCGCATGTCAAAGTCGAAACGCATATGATGCGGCTGGACGCGACCAACGCGCTCGATCTGATCGCCGACTACGATATCGTCGCCGACGGGTCCGACAATTTCGCCACGCGCTATCTGGTGTCGGATGCCTGCTACTTTGCGCAGAAGCCCCTGATCACCGCCGCCGTCGGCATTTTCGACGGCTCGCTCACCACCATCCGCGCGCACGAAACCGGCGCCGACGGCCTGCCCAACCCGACTTACCGCTGTCTGTTTCCAGAGCCGCCGCCGGCCGGCACGATCCCGGCCTGCGCCGAAGCCGGTATTCTCGGCGCCCTGCCCGGTATCCTCGGTTCGATGATGGCGCTCGAGGTCATGCGCGAAATCGTCGGCTTCGGCGAAAGCCTGGTTGGCCGGCTACTGATGGTCGATGCGCGCTCCATGCGTTTCGAGACGCTGAGCTATGCATGGGATGCAGACAATCCGCTGAGCGGTAACACCCCGACGATCGTCGATTTGTTCTGACGCGGCAACGCTTTCTGGCGTCACGCCCGCCAACAGCCCTAACGGCCGTTTACGGTTTACTTGGCATCCGCTTAACAGCGGCACAGTATTTTTCGGTCAAAGTGGACTCAAATTTACTGCGGAGTTCGCGCCATGTATTCGGCCCAGCACATCGCCAACCAGAGCGCCGGCGTTTATCAGCGCGGCATCGTCGAATGCGAAAGATGCGATACGCCGATTCAGATTCGCCAGCCCAATATGGTCAGCCTTGAATTCTGCGTGCCGTGCCCGAAGTGCGGCCATCGCGGCATCTATTTCAAGCGCATGATTCATATCGAGGACAGCACCGAGCGCCGGGCCAAGCCGCGCAAGTAGAAAAGATGTCATGCCCGGGCATAGCCGTTCGAAGAACGGCGTCGCTTCGCTCGCCTATGACCCGGGCATCCATGAAGTGGCGCTTTGAATGAAGCGCTTACGAAAGTCTGCCTTTGTAGGACGATATCATGGATTGCCGGGTCAAGCCCGGCAATGACAGCTGTGTGCGCATCGAGCGCGCCGCCTACAGCATACTCGGCAAGACTCGATCCGGTGGCCGATGCCCGTCCATGAAGGTCTTGATGTTGATGATGACCTTCTCGCCCATGTCGACGCGGCCTTCGATCGTGGCCGAGCCCATATGCGGCAGCAGCACGACCTTGCCGGCCTTGGCGAGCTTCAGCAATTTCGGATTGACCGCCGGCTCGTGTTCGAACACGTCGAGGCCGGCGCCGGCGATGTCGCCGGATTCCAGCAGACGCGCCAGCGCGTTCTCGTCGATGATCTCGCCGCGCGCGGTGTTGACGACGAAGGCTTCCCGCCGCAGCATTTTCAAACGCCGCGCCGACAACAGATGAAACGTCGCCGGCGTGTGCGGGCAATTGACCGACACGATATCCATGCGGGCGAGCATCTGGTCGAGGCTCTCCCAATAGGTGGCGTCGAGTTCTTCCTCGATCTTGGGCGCGACCTTGCGGCGATTGTGATAGTGCACCTGCAGGCCGAAGGCGCGGGCGCGGCGCGCGACCGCCTGGCCGATGCGGCCCATGCCGATGATGCCGAGCCGCTTTCCCCAGATGCGGTGGCCGAGCATCCAGGTCGGCGTCCAGCCCGCCCAGTCTTTATCGGAGATCAGAACGTTCGAGCCTTCGACAAGGCGGCGCGGCACCGCGAGAATCAGCGCCATGGTCATGTCGGCGGTGTCTTCGGTCAGCACGCCCGGCGTGTTGGTGACGGTGATGCCGCGCTGAACCGCGGTGGCGACGTCGATATTGTCGACTCCGTTGCCGAAATTGGCGATCAGCTTGAGTTGCTCGCCCGCCTTCGACAGCACGGCCGCGTCGATCCGGTCGGTGACCGTCGGAACCAGCACGTCGGCGGTCTTGGCCGCCTCGGCCAGTTGCGCCGCCGTCATCGGTCTATCGTCCGGATTGAGGCGGGCGTCGAAAAGTTCCCGCATGCGCAGCTCGACCGGTTCGGGCAGCTTGCGGGTGACGACGACGACTGGCTTCTTGGGCTTGGGCATGATCTTGCTGTCTTGATGAGGGACGTGGGTACTGTTCTGGCCGGCGAATAAAGGTCTCTTTAACCGCGTTCGCCCACACTCACATTTCTCGCGCGCGGGGTCGAAAATTCGTTCTTTTTCCTACCAGATGGCAATGCCAACACAAAGCGTCCGCGCAGCCTGCCGCCTGACCGGCCGGGCGCTGCTGGTCGGCTTATTTGCCTTGGCGTGGTCCCCGCTGGCGCAGGCGGCCGAGCCGGCCGGCGGCGCGGTGAGCGGCCTGCCTATCCCGCGTTTCGTCAGCCTCAAGTCGGACCGGGTCAATGTCCGCTCGGGGCCGAACAAGGACCAGGATGTCCGCTGGGTCTATACCCGCGCCGGCATGCCGGTGGAGATCACCGCCGAATTCGAGAACTGGCGCCGCATCCGCGACTGGGAAGGGGCGGAAGGCTGGGTCTATCACTCGCTGCTGTCGGGCAAGCGCACGGCGGTGGTG
>JAQSCR010000551.1:0-8878 GCA_029945495.1 Pseudolabrys sp.
CCGGTCTGGATGGTCATGTGCAGCGAGCCGGCGATGCGCGCGCCCTTCAGCGGCTGCTTCGGGCCGTATTCTTCGCGGGTCGCCATCAGGCCGGGCATTTCGGTTTCGGCGAGCGAGAGCTCCTTGCGGCCGAATTCGGCGAGCGTGATGTCCTTGACGATGTAGTCCTTGGCAGCGGCGGTCATGGCGGTCCTATCGGCAGGCGTTAAAGGGCAGGGTTTGGCTTGTTGGCGTGCCTATAACAGGCCCTTAGCCGAGCCGCAACGCATATATAAAGATTTCTTTATGTAGGTTGGTTTGTCCCGGGCGCAGGGCAGCACGGCTTCGTGGTGCCCTGCAGACCCGGGATCCAACTTGACTGAAATTAACCGGGGCCCCGGATCTGCGGCGCACCACTCCGCAAGCGCTCCGTGCGGCGCCGCGTCCGGGGAACGGGAAGGACCTATTCCTCCTCGCCGAACCGGTCGGCGACCAGCGCCACCAGATCCTCGACCGCCTTGGCGGCTTCCTTGCCGGTGGCCTTGATGGTGATCTTGGTGCCGGGGCCGGCGGCCAGCATCATCAGCCCCATGATCGAGGTGCCGCCGACGAACTCGTGGCCGCGGGTGACGATGATGGCGGCGTCGAATTTTTCGGCATGCTGCACGAATTTGGCCGAGGCGCGGGCGTGCAGGCCCTTCTTGTTGACGATCTCGACGTCGCGGCTGACGGCAACGGCGTGCTCGTCGGCGGCATTTCCGTCGCGCGCCGGCCCGGTCATTTGCCGCTGAGGACCCGGCTGGCGATGGTGCAGTATTTACGGCCGGCTTCCTGGGCGGCGGCGACCGAGTCTTCCAGCGAACAGGTTTCGCGCACTTTGGCGAGCTTGATCAGCATCGGCAAATTGATGCCGGCGAGCACTTCGACCTTGGGCTGGCTCATCACCGAAATGGCGAGGTTTGACGGCGTGCCGCCGAACATGTCGGTGAGAATGGCCACGCCGTCGCCGCTATCCACGCGTTTTACGGCGTCGAGGATGTTCTTGCGGCATTGCTCAACGTCATCGTCGGGACCGATGGTAATCGTCTCGATTTGACTCTGAGGTCCCACGACATGCTCCAAAGCGGAGCGAAACTCGACGGCGAGCCGCCCGTGGGTCACTAAAACGAGGCCGATCATCCCGAACTCCTCGCGGGCGCTTTGGTGCACCGCACGAATGGGGGCGCATTGAGGCCCATCCGAAGGCCCGTTGCAAGGGCTCGCCTCGTTATATAGGCGTTCTGCTGCACTGCGGAAAGGCGGGGCCAAAGGGGCACTCAATGTCCGATATTCGGCGGGGTCGATCCTAAACCCGTTATCGTTAATTATTCTAAGCGGACCGAGCGCGCGGGCGTAGCCCAATTGGCCCCCCGGGGTCAATCGGCGGCCGGGCCAGTCCCCGCCGCTGTACCCAGCCAAGCGAGCACCAAAGCGAGGGCGTCCTGCCCCGGTGCGACTGCAAGCCGCGGCAGGCTGACCCCGGAAATTGCCGGTTGGGCTGCTTCCTCGGCCGGGAACCGGGCGGCGTCGGTGGCGGCCAGATCGACAACCAGGCCGATAACGGCCACCGTTTCATGCGGCACTTGGCGGATGCCCAGCCCGCGGATTTCAATGAGGCCGGCCAGCGCCGGGGCCGGGCGGACCAGCAGGCGGCCGTTTGTTCCCTCAACATGGACGCGGTCGTCGCCGACCAGGCGGGCGAAGGGCAGGGCGCGGGATTGGAGCAGGTCGACGGCAAGGCGCGACTTGCCAGAGCCCGACGGGCCACGAATGAGCACGGCCTTGGCGGCTATCAGGACGGCGGAAGCGTGGATGGTGGGGGAGGAGGTCATGACCTTGTGTCTTTCCGTCATTCCGGGACGGTGCGCAGCGCCGGACCCGGAATCCAGATTAAAGCACAGAGCGTGGTTCTGGATTCCGGGTTCGCGCGCAAAAAGCGCGCGCCCCGGAATGACAGTAAGGGCTCACATCGCCGGCAGGCGGACGGTGAAGCGGGCGCCGAGGACGCGCGGTTCGGTTTCGCCGGCAGCCAACGGCGCTGCGCGGTTCTCGACCCAGATGCGGCCGCCATGCGCTTCGACGATCTGTTGCGAGATCGACAGGCCGAGACCGGAATTCTGACCGAAACCGTGGTCCGGCCGGTCGGTGTAGAAACGCTCGAAAATCTTATCGAGCGCGTCCGGCCGGATGCCGGGGCCGTCATCGTCGACCACGATCTCGACCTGGTTCTTCAGCTTGCGGCAGGTAAGGCGGACGGCGCCGCCGGCCGGCGAGAACGAGCGCGCATTGTCGATCAGGTTCGAGACCACCTGACCGAGGCGCGAGTCGTGACCCGGCACCTTGAATTGCGACGGCGCGCCGCCTTCGAACTTGAGCGTCACCGTCACATCGTCACGGTGAATTTCATTGGCGGCGGTCACCAGCGCATCGAGCAGCCTGGCGAGATCGACGGGCGCGGCTTCCTGGCGCTGCAATTCGGCATCCAACCGGCTGGCGTCGGAGATGTCGGTGATCAGCCGGTCGAGCCGCTTCACGTCATGTTCGATCACGTCGAGCAGCCGCTTGCGGTTGGCGTCGGTCTTGGCCATCGGCAGCGTTTCGACAGCCGAGCGCAATGAGGTGAGGGGATTCTTCAGTTCGTGCGACACGTCGGCGGCAAAACTCTCGATCGCCTCGATGCGGGTATAGAGCGCGTCGGTCATATCTCTGAGAGCACCCGACAGATGGCCGATCTCGTCCTTGCGGCGGGTGAAGTCGGGAATTTCGACGCGGGTGCGAATGCGCCGCCGCACGCGCTCGGCGCCTTCGGCCAGCCGCCGCACCGGGCCGGCGATGGTGCCGGCCAGCAGCATCGACAGCACGACCATGACGGCGGCGGCGACCAGGAACACCTTGACGATGGCGAGACGCTCGGCCTCGACCATGTCGTCGATGTCGGCGCCCTGCGTCGACAGCATCAAGGCGCCGCGCACGGCGCGGAAGCGCTGCACCGGCACCGCCACCGAGACGATGACTTCGCCGCGGTCGTTGACCCGCACCATGCTGGCATGCAGGCCGTTCAGGGCTTGCGTGATTTCCTGATAGCCCTTGCCGTTCTCAGGCCCGAGTTCCTTGTACAGCGGCAGATCGCCGCGCCCGAGCCAGCGGCGGATGGCGATGAAGCCGCGTTCCATCAGGCCGGGCAGCTCGGCGGTCGGCGACGGTAGATCGAAGCGCAGCACGTCGCCGCGGCCGTAAAGATTGCGGCTGTCGAGGATCAGCACGCCGTCGCGGTCGTAGATGCGCGCGCGCGTCTTGGTCGGCGACACCAGGCGGCGCAGCACCGGCGCGACGCGTTCGGGATTGATCGGGAATTCGATGCCGGACAGCGCATCGTCGGACGGGCCGTAGCTTTCGCCGGCCTGCAATTCGAGCAGACGGTCGGGATCGATGGTGATCGAGTCGGTTTCCACCGTGGCGGAAGCGGCAATAGCCCCGGCGATGATCTCGCTCTGCACCAGCAGACTTTCCACCCGCGCGTCGATCAGGCCGGCGCGGAACTGCGAGAGGTACATGACGCCGATCAGCAGCGCGACCAGCCCGGTGAGATTGAGAAAGACGATGCGGCGGGTGAGGCTGGAGAAGCTTAGCGCAACGAAGTAGCCCCAGGCCGAGCGCGACAACCGCCGCATCGCGCCGTCGCGCTTTTCGGGCGCGAGCGAAGGCTCGCCATCCCGGCGTTCGGCATTGTCGCGCGCCTGGTTTTCGGCGGTTCGATCGAGCACGTCGTTTAGATCCAGCCGGGTTAGTAGCGGTCTTGAATTATATCCCGAAGCGGCAGCCACGCACACTGCGCGCTCCCTCTCCCCGGTGGGGAGAGGGTTGGGGTGAGGGGGCCTAAATCTCACGGCAGACCTTAACCCCTCACCCGACACACTCCGTGTGCCGACCTCTCCCTATGGGAGAGGTGAAGAGAGCTTATTCCTTGAACCGGTAGCCGACGCCGTACAGCGTTTCGATCATTTCGAAGTCGTCGTCGACGACCTTGAACTTCTTGCGCAGGCGCTTGATGTGGCTGTCGATGGTGCGGTCGTCGACGTAGACTTGATCGTCATAGGCGGCGTCCATCAGCGCATTGCGGCTCTTGACCACGCCCGGGCGGGTGGCGAGCGCCTGCAGGATGAGGAATTCGGTGACGGTGAGCGTAACCTGCTCGCCTTTCCAGGTGCAGGTATGCCGTTCCGGGTCCATGCGCAGCAGGCCGCGCTCCAGCACCTTGGCGCCGTCGGTCTCTTTCGGCGCCAGCGCCGGATCCTTCGGGCTGGCCCGACGCAGCACCGCCTTGACGCGCTCGACCAACAGGCGCTGCGAAAACGGTTTGCGGATGAAATCGTCGGCGCCCATCTTGAGGCCGAACATCTCGTCGATTTCCTCGTCTTTGGAGGTAAGGAAGATCACCGGCATGTCCGACTTCTGACGCAAGCGGCGCAGCGTCTCCATCCCGTCCATGCGCGGCATCTTGATGTCGAGAATGGCCAGATCAGGCGGTGAGGTTTTGAAACCGTCGAGCGCGGAAGCGCCGTCGGTATAAGTCATTATCCGGTAACCCTCGGCTTCCAGTGCCATCGACACTGAAGTGAGGATATTGCGGTCATCGTCGACGAGCGCGATGGTTGGCATGAAAGCCCCTTCTGGCCTGACGTTCCCCACTTTTGAAGCCTAAAAACGGGGTCCGAAATGTGGCCTCTTTGCAACAACTATGTGATTCTGTAGGGAATTCAAGGCCAATAGGCGTAGATAGCGTCGATTGGGGTTAAGGAGCGCGCTTATGAGCAAGGCAGGCGATCCGCCGCTGCCCGGGGTAATGCCGGGGCGCACGCCGGAGAATGCGCCGAAGGACGCCGATTTCGCGCCGGCGCCGCTCGCCAAGGCTTTGCTGCGTGCCGGCCGGACCGGAACCCTGGCGAGCCTCGACCGGCATACCGGGCACCCCTTCGCCTCTCTCGTCAACGTCGCCACCGATGCCGACGGCGCGCCGCTGATCCTGGTGTCGCGGTTGGCCACCCATACCGCCAATCTGGAAATCGACGGCCGCGCCTCGCTGCTGTTGGCCACGACCGGTAAAGGCGACGCGCTGACCCATCCCCGGCTCACCGTGCTGGGCACTTTCTCAGCCGTCGCGCCTGACAGCGTCGATGTGCCGCGGCTGCGCCGCCGCTTCCTCGCCCGGCATCCGAAGTCGAAGCTCTATGCCGGCTTTGCCGATTTCGCGTTCTGGCGGATGCAAGTGGTGTCGGCGCATCTCAATGGTGGTTTCGGCCGCGCCGCCGATCTGACCGCCGCCGATATACTCACCGATATCGCCGGCGCCGACGCGCTGATCGCGGCGGAAGAGGCCGCGGTCGCCCATATGAATGATGACCACGCCGCGGCCTGCCGGCTTTACGCCACCAAGCTCATCGGCGCGCAGCCCGGCGACTGGCGCTGCGCCGGTCTCGATCCCGACGGCATCGAATTGCAGAACGGCCCGGATGCCTTGTGGCTGGCCTTTCCGCAGCGCGTCACCGGGCCGGGGGAACTGCGCGCGGTGCTGAAGCAACTGGCCGAGCAGGCCAGGCAATAACACTTGAGCGCCGGTTGGCTTGCCGGTCTATGAAATGCCGCCGCTTGCGCACCTGGCATCAGGCTTCGAGCGGAATGACCAGGGACGTATTGGTGCCGCGCGCACTGGCTGGGTTTGTCAGCGTCGCTTTCAATTGCTGCGACAGCGCCGTCACCAGACGAGTCCCCAGCCGCTTGCTCTGGGTTGCGTCGTAGCCGGGCGGTATGCCGACGCCTTCGTCTCTGATCGAAATGCTAACGGAGCAATCTTCGATCTGGGCGACCGATATCCAGATCGGTCCTGAAGCATCGCCGGGATAGGCATACTTGCCGGCGTTGGCAATCAATTCGTTGACGATGAGGCCGATCAGGATCGCGCGTTCGCCGGCGATCCTGATTTCGCCGCGCGCCTCGAAATGAATGACGTTCGGCGCCACGCTGGCGCGCAACTCATCGAACACGCCGCGCAGATATTCGACGAGATCGATCTTTTCATAGTCGGCGGCATAGGCCAGGCGATCGTAGGCGCGGCCGATGGTCGATATGCGCGATGCGGCTTCGGTCAGGCCGGCGCTCAATTCGGTATCGGGAGCGGCGCCGGCTTGCAAACGGAGCATGCCGATCACGACCTGAAGGCTGTTCTTGACCCGGTGATTGACCTCCTTGAGCAGCAGTTCATGGCGATCGAGAGCGTTCTGCAATTTACGCTGCGACCGCTGATGCTCGATCGCCATGCCGAGGATATTGGCGGCGCCTTGCAGAAACGCGATATCGTGTTTGCCGAACTCGCCGGGTGATTTGCTGTCGACTTCCAGGACGCCGAAGGGTGCGTTGTCGCCCTGCAGAATGACGTTCATCGCGCGATGGATACCGTGCTCGACCAGGAGTTCCGGCGTCCGGAACCGCTCTTCGTTCTCGAGGTGATTGGAGATGACCGGCTTGCCGGTGTGCAGTGCATATCCGGCCGGCGAGGCCATATCGGCGCCGACGGTGGCGACACCAACGATGCCTTTGTCCCAGCCGACGCCGGCGCGGACCAGCAACCGGTTCTCGGCCGGAATGAACTCGAGCACTTTGCAGTATTCGGCCTCGAGTCCTTCCGCCGCGAGGGCGACGGTCAGATTCAGGAGTTCCAGAAATTCGGTGCCTTGCAGCGCATGGACGCCAAGTTCGGCGAGAATTTCCTGCTGTCGAAGCCGCAGATTCAGCGCTCGTTCGGTCATGTCCGGCCGGTTACCGTTGGCTTTGCTTTCGACGACTGGTTTGCCGGGATCAGATGACTGGTTCATGGATTAGTCTAACATGGAAGCATGCTGGGGGCTGACTATTCGCCGCCGTCGACGCGGATGATGCATTGATGGGCCGGCGGTTCCCATTTTACAACGCGAACTCATAAGACATCATATGATTTATGAAACATCATTTGGCCCTGCCTTTTGGGCGTTAACGCATTGATGCAGTGCAACGCGGCCTGCCTATTATGCATGGCATTTGATCTTGGCATTCACGATGTTGATGACTATGGTCGCGCGCCGTAGCCTCACGGTTATACTAAGGTTCAATTCTTAAGACGCCGACGGACGTAACGCCGGCAGGATTCGTGCAGGGCTCGCCGTAACGGCGGCCTCGCGTGTTTGGGAGAGAGAGCGTGCAAGAGACTGGTGTACGGAACGGCGCCTATGGCGCCGATAAATTCGGCTTCAAAGATCTGGCCGGCGTGAATTGGAATTTGACCGAGGCGCCGCTCTACGAGCACGCCATCGCCAAGGGCGAAGCGACCGTCGTTTCGAGCGGCGCGCTCTGCGCCGAGACCGGCCATCACACCGGCCGTTCGCCGAAGGACAAGCACACCGTCGTCGACGACCTCACGCGCGATTCGGTGTGGTGGGACGGCAACCGCAAAATGTCGAAGGAGAACTTCGACACGCTGCTCGAAGATTTCATCGCGCACTGCAAAGGCAAGACGCTATTCGCGCAGGATCTCGTCGGCGGCGCCGATCCGAAGTATCGCATCCGTACCCGCGTCTTTACCGAGCTGGCCTGGCACTCGCTGTTCATCCGCCAGCTGCTGATCCGCCCGGAGCGCGAAGACCTCGCCAAGTTCATGCCCGAGATGACCATCGTCGATCTGCCGTCGTTTAAGCCGGACGCCAAGCGTCACGGCGGCCGCGAAGGCTCCGACACCATGGTGGCGATCGATTTTACCCGCAAGATCGTGCTGATCGCCGGCAGTTCTTACGCCGGCGAGATGAAGAAGTCGGTGTTCACCACGCTCAACTTCTATCTGCCGGCCGAGAACGTCATGCCGATGCATTGCTCGGCCAACGTTTCGCACGACGGCGAAAGCGCGCTGTTCTTCGGCCTGTCCGGCACCGGCAAGACCACGCTGTCGTCGGATCCGAACCGCATCCTGATCGGCGACGACGAGCACGGCTGGGGCCCGGACGGCATCTTCAATTTCGAGGGCGGCTGCTACGCCAAGTGCATCAAGCTCAGCCAGGAAGCCGAGCCGCAGATCTGGGACGCCACCAACCGCTTCGGCGCCGTGCTCGAGAACGTCGTGTTCGACAAGGACACGCGCGTGCCGGATTACGACGACGGCTCCAAGACCGAGAACACTCGCTCGGCCTATCCGATGCCTTTCATTCCGAACGCGTCGAAGACCGGCCGCGCCGGTCATCCGAAGAACGTCATCTTCCTGACCGCCGACGCCTTCGGAGTGATGCCGCCGATCGCCAAGCTCGATCCGAACCAGGCAATGTACCACTTCCTTTCCGGCTACACCGCGAAGGTCGCCGGCACCGAGAAGGGCCTGGTCGGCGTCGAACCCGAATTCTCGACCTGCTTCGGCGCGCCGTTCCTGCCGCGCCATCCGGCGATCTATGCCGACCTGCTGAAGGAGTACATCCACAAGCACAAGGTCGACGTCTGGCTGGTCAACTCCGGCTGGACCGGCGGCAAATACGGCGAAGGCCGCCGCATGCCGATCAAGGCGACGCGCACGCTGCTGACCGCCGCGCTCAACGGCTCGCTCAAGAACGCCGACTTCCGCACCGATCCGTATTTCGGCTTCTCGGTGCCGACCTCGGTGCCGGGCGTCGAGCCGCATCTGTTGAACCCGTTCAAGACCTGGCAGAACAAGGCCGAGTTCGACAAGACGGCGCGGGCGCTGGTCGCCATGTTCCAGAAGAACTTCGCCCGGTTCGAAAGCCACGTCACGCCCGACATCAAGGCGGCGGCGCCGGAAGTGCGCATCGCGGCGGAGTAAGTTTTCTTACCG
>JAQSCR010000551.1:8888-9277 GCA_029945495.1 Pseudolabrys sp.
TCAAACAAGAAAAAGGCGGCCTTCGCGGGCCGCCTTTTTTATGCGGCGAGGACTTCGGCAAAGCCCTGCCGCCACGACGTAAAGCGCGGATGCCATCCAAGTTCGCGCTTGGCCTTGGCGTTCGACCCGGCGCGCGATTCCGTCATCATGACCACGAGGTGCCGGCCGGCCAAGGAGCGCGCAAGCCAGGCCGGCACGTGAATCGGCGGGCGTGCCCCGAGCATATCGGCGAGGGCCGGCAGCCATTCGTGCACCGGCGCCGGATCGTCGTCCGCCACATTGTAGATGCCGCTGCCGCGCTCGACGGCGAGCGCGGTCGCTTCGGCGGCATCGTCGATGTGCAGAAAAGACCACCAGGCATTGCCGTTGCCGATCAGCGGAAACCGGCG
>JAQSCR010000552.1:0-4162 GCA_029945495.1 Pseudolabrys sp.
CTTCGGCGTCATGTATTCGCTCTACGGCGGCGTCGCGACGCCATCGGAAGCGGCCGGCGTCGGCGCCGCGTTGTGCCTGATCCTGGCCGTTCTGATCTACCGGTTGTGGAAGCCGGCGCAAATTTGGCACATCCTGCGCGACACGATGCGCGAGTCGGTGATGATCTTGACCATCATCGCGGCGGCCGTCCTGTTCGGTTACATGCTGACCTCGCTCTATCTGACCCAGGCTTTGGCGCAGTCGATCGCCGACGCGCACTTCAACCGCTGGGTGTTGATGGGGATGATCAACCTGTTCCTTCTGGTCAGCGGCTTTTTCATCCCACCGGCTGCCATCATCCTGATGACGTCGCCGATCCTGCTGCCGATTATTACGGCAGCCGGCTTCGACCCGGTCTGGTTTGGCGTGATTTTGACCATCAACATGGAAATCGGCCTGATCCACCCGCCGGTTGGCCTCAATATTTACATCGTCAATGCCATCGCCCCGGATGTTCCCGTGACGACGGTGATGTGGGGAACGCTGCCCTACGTCATATGTATGATGTTGGCGATCGTAATCTTGTGTATCTTCCCCGAGATAGCCACATGGTTGCCGAACCATTTGATGGGCGTCGGAAAATAACGGGCGCCCGCCGACCGATGTGGTGACCGCGGGAGTTGCGATGAACACCTCGTTTTTCGGGGAATTGCTGCAGTCCATTTCCGAGCGCGGCCGCGCGCTGCTCGACCGTGGCCGCGACCGGCGCGGCAACGGCTCGGCGCGATCGGAAAGCCTGATCGAGCTTTGCGAGCATTTGTTGTCCGGCCGCGGCGAGGCCTCGGGCGTGGCGCTGGCGCGCGAAATCCTCGGCCACTATGACGACCTCACCATCGGGCCGCGCATCGCTTTTTTCGAGGCCCTGGCGCGGCGCTTCGGCACCGATCCGGCGCGCATGGAAGCGGCGATCGCCGCCTGGCGCGCGCAGCCGTCCGACCAGACGGCGGCGGAGGTGCATGCCGCTTCCGAGCCGCGCCGGCAGGAACTGTTCCGCCGGCTCAACCTCGCCCCCGGCGGCACCCGGGCGCTGGTCCGCATGCGCGAGCAATTGATGGACGTGCTGGTCAACCGCGACGATCTCGGCGCGGTCGATGACGACTTCGTCCATCTGTTCACCTCGTGGTTCAATCGCGGCTTTCTCGTCTTGCGGCATATCGACTGGTCGACGCCGGCGATTGTTCTGGAAAAGATCATCCGCTACGAGGCGGTGCATGAGATCCATGACTGGGACGACCTGCGCCGCCGCATCGACCCGCCGGACCGGCGCTGCTACGCCTTCTTTCATCCGGCGCTGATCGATGAACCGCTGATCTTCGTCGAGGTGGCGCTGACGCGCGATATCCCCGGCGCGATCGCGCCGATCCTTGCCACCGGCCGCGAGACGGTCGAGCCGGACAAGATGCGCACTGCCACGTTCTATTCGATCTCGAATTGTCAGCGTGGCCTGGCCGGCGTGTCGTTCGGCAATTTCCTGATCAAGCAGGTGGTCGAGGAAATCAATCGCGAAATCCCCAAGCTTGCGACCTTCGTCACGCTGTCGCCGGCGCCGAATTTCGCCTCATGGCTGAAGCGCGAGCGCGCGACCGAGAATTCGGCGGCGTTGAGCGAGGCCGACAAGGCAGCGCTGGCGACGCTCGATGAGCCCGTCTGGTGGAACGACGCCGGCAAGACGAACGCGTTGCGCGAACCCGTCATGCGCGCGGCGGCCTGGTATTATCTGCGGGCGCGCAGCGCGCGCGGCCTGCCGGTCGATGCGGTCGCGCGCTTCCATCTCGGCAATGGCGCGCGGCTTGAACGTATCGACTGGCTCGCGGATGTGTCGGACAAGGCGATGGCGCAATCGCACGGGCTGATGGTCAATTATCTCTACGACGTCGACGATATCGAGAAAAATCACGAGGCCTATGCCGAAGGCCGCACCGTGGTTGCGTCCAACGCGGTGCAGCGTTTCCTGCGCCCGACGTTGGAACTGGTGCCCGTCGCGGGGTGATCTTCTTTACCCTCCGCCATAGGCGAGCGGACGCTCGCCGTCCGGCGAGCTATGCGGGGAGGGTAAGCAAGAACTCATGCCTTGCCGTACACCGGCACGACGGCGCCGCGGGTGACGCGGTTATCGGGCGA
Organism: Pseudolabrys sp.; assembly: GCA_029945495.1. Lineage (GTDB taxonomy): Bacteria > Pseudomonadota > Alphaproteobacteria > Rhizobiales > Xanthobacteraceae > Pseudolabrys. Next base: position 2,162 of record JAQSCR010000552.1, read on the forward strand.
GGCGAGAAACAGAATCGTCGCCGCCACTTCCTCGACCTTCGGCCATTTGTCGAAATCCGCCTTCGGCATCGCCTTGCGATTGGCCGGTGTATCCATGATCGACGGCGCCACCGCGTTGACCAGAATGCCTTCTTTCGCCACTTCCTCGGCCAGCGCCATAGTCAATGTCGCGACGCCGGATTTGGCGATGGTGTAGGCCGTCATGCCGGCGCCCGAGCGCGGCTCCAGCGCCGGCCGTGCCGCCACGTTGACGATGCGGCCGCCGTTGTAGGCGGCCAGCATGGCGTTGACCGCGGCGCGGCAGCACAAAAAGCACGACACCAGATTGCCGTCGAGCTGCGCCATCAGCGCCGCTCTGTCGGTGTCGGCCAGCTTGCCGGGCGCAAAGCCGCCGGCAATATGGATCGAGGCCCAGAGCGGCACGCCGGCATAGAGCTTCGCCACCGCGGCCTCGTCGGCAAGGTCGCCGGCCGCGATCAGCGTCACCTTGGCATTGTCGCGATGGTCAAACCGCTGCGCTTCGGCCTCGTGCCGGTAGGGGATGGTGCAAGAAGCCCCGGCTTTCAACAGTCCATCGACGACCGCCGCACCCAGCGCGCCGGTGCCGCCGGTAACGACGACGTGCCGGTCGGTATAGTCCATGTTACTTTCCTTTGCGCATGATCTGGTCCGAAAACCGGTTCCCACTTTTCGGGATCATGCGCTAGCCTCGGCCGCGTTTCACCCGCGTCGGCAGCACCTGATATTCCAGCCAGTTGGCGACTTCACTGACGCGCAGTTTCTTGTCGAGCACATTCTGGCTGATGCCGTGCCGCCACGATAGCCGCTTGCATTCCGGATCGCTGTCGAGCTGATCGAGATCCTGCGCGAAAGTTTTCAGGTCGCCTTCGTTGGCGAAGAAGCCTTCGCTGATCAGCCCGGTGCCGATGCGCCGCACGATGACGGCCAGTTCGCGCAACGGGTATTCCGGATGGTATTGCACGCCCCAGGCAATCGCATCCTTGGTCTTGAATTCGACGCTCTGCACGACCGAGACCGCGTTGCTGGCGAGCACGGTGGCGCCTTCCGGCAACGTCTCGACCTCGTCGAGATGCACCGTCGGCGCGTTGAACACGTCGAACTTGCCGATATACATCGGATGCTTCCGGCCCGCTTCGGTTAGCCGGATGCCGCGGCCGAAGCCGATCTCGCGGCCTTTCGGGTTTTTCCGCACCACGCCGCCGGCGGCGACGGTGAGAATCTGCAACCCCCAGCACGAGCCGAATATCGGCGTGCCAGTCGAGAGTGCTTCGCGCACCAGATCGATCTGCCGCGTGACCGAGGGGGTGCCGCTATAGATATGCAGGCTGGAGCCGGTGATGGCGATGCCGTCATAGCCCTGCAGCGATTCACCGGCGGGCAGCGCCGCGGCCAGGTCGGCCGGAAAACAGATGTCGACCGAGGCGCCCGGCAGCAATTCGCGCAGCAGGTCGGAATAGCCTTTGCTCGCCGGCGTGCCGCCGAACGAGACGTGGACAGCCATGGTTTCGGGCGAGTTGCCTTCGATGACGAGCAGGCGCGGGGAGGGCATTTCCAATCCTTGATCGGTATTGCGAGCGAAATATGGCCGAAAACTTATATCCAAACGCGTATCCAGGCCAAGGCGATATTTGTTTTCGCGCCTGAATCCGGAAGCTTTAAGCAGTGTTAACGCGCGGCGCGCTAAATAGTGCCGCGCCGGACGCCCCAGTTTCCCTGCCGGCGCGGTAAGCTTGGGTCAGGTTCCTTTAACGAGCGCATATCGACAGCCATGGCCGACTACGACCTCGCGATTATCGGCGGCGGTATCAACGGAACCGGCCTGGCGCGCGACGCGGCCGGCCGCGGCTTGCGCGTGCTTTTGGTCGAGATGAACGATCTCGCCTCCGGCACCTCGTCGGCCTCCTCGAAGCTGATCCATGGCGGCTTGCGTTATCTCGAGCATGGCGCGTTCCGGCTGGTGCGCGAAGCGCTCGGCGAGCG
>JAQSCR010000552.1:4172-9194 GCA_029945495.1 Pseudolabrys sp.
CTGCGCATGGCGCCGCACCTGATCCGGCCGATGCGCTTCGTGCTGCCGCCGATGCCGGGCCTGCGCGCGCCGCTCAAGCTTCGCCTCGGCCTGCTGCTGTACGATTGGCTGGGCGCGCGCAAGCTGCTGCCGGCATCGCGCATCATCGATCTGACGCATAACGTCGTCGGCCAGCCGCTCAATCGCTCGTTTCGTTACGGCTTCGAATATTCCGACTGCTGGGTCGACGACAGCCGGCTGGTCGTGCTCACCGCGCTCGATGCGGCCGAGCGCGGCGCCACCATCCGCACCCGCACCCGCTGCGTGCGGGTCGAGCGGCGCGACGAATGGGAGCTGGTGCTCAACAGCCGCGGCAAGCGCGAAACCGCCACCGCGCGGGTTCTGGTCAATGCCGCCGGACCCTGGATCGGCGAAGTGGCGGAGACCATCATCCGCCAGCCGCTGCCGGTGCCGGCGCGCCTGATCAAGGGCAGCCATATCGTCGTGCGCCGGCGCTTCGAGCACCCAGATGGCTACATCCTGCAGGCAGACGATGGCCGCGTCGTCTTCGCGCTGCCGTTCGCCGACGATTTCACGCTGATCGGCACCACCGACCAGAACTTCGTCGGCGACCTCAAATCGCCGGCGCCCGACCCGGCCGAGATCATGTATCTCTGCAACGTCGCCAACCAGTATTTCCGCGACAAGATCACGCCCGATGAGCTGGTCTGGTCCTATTCCGGCGTGCGCGCGCTTTACAATGACGGCGCCGGCAAACCGGAAGACGTCACGCGCGACTATGTGCTGACTTTGGACAAGCAGCGCCACCTGGCGCCGTTGCTGACGGTCTACGGCGGCAAGATCACCACCTACCGCCGTTTGGCCGAGGTGGCCATGGCCAAACTCAGCCACTTCTTTCTAAGCCGGCCGGCCTGGACCGCGGGCTCGTCGCTGCCGGGCGGCGAATTTCCGCCCGAAGGTTTTGCCGACGTCGTGACCGAGATGTTGGCGCGCTGGCCGTTTCTCACCGAGCCGATGGCGCGCCGCCTGGCGCGCGCCTATGGCCTGCGCTGCGAGCGCTTCCTCGGCGAGGCGCGGAACATGGCTGATCTGGGACCTGTCCTCGCCGGCGATCTCACCGGCGCCGAGTTGCGCTATATGGTCGAACATGAATGGGCGCAGACCGCCGACGACGTGCTGTGGCGGCGCAGCAAACTGGGTCTGTCCGCCAGCGCCGATGAGCGCGCCGCGATCGCACAGTTCATCGCCTCATTGGGCGCTGCCGCCGCCGAAACGGCGCCGCGCGAGCCATCCACGCCTTGAGCGCGGCGTAATGGTTGACGAAGTCTTAACGTAATCGACGAAATTGATTCTCGCGGTTTTAAGGCACCGCTATAACTTTATGCTTGAATGCAACTGTAGATTACCTGCTTCGCCCAAACGGATCGCCCATGCCGATTGACACAAGATCGCTCGAATCCCGTTTCGCCAGCGCCAAGGTGCTGATTGTCGATGACGAGCATTACATGCGCAAAGTCGTGCGCACGTTGCTCATGAGCATCGGCGTGCGCACGATCTACGAGGCGGCCGACGGCCCGTCCGGTCTGGAAATGATCCGCACGGTGATGCCGGACATGGTTATCCTCGACTGGGAAATGCCCGGCCTCGACGGCGCCGGCTTCGTGCGCATGGTGCGCTCGCCGCAGACCTTTCCGTTGCCCGATATTCCGATCATCATGCTCACCGGTCACGGCGAACGCTCGCGCGTGATCCAGGCGGTCGAAATCGGCGTAAACGAATTCCTGCTCAAGCCGGTTTCGTCCAAGGCGCTGCGCGACCGTATGGTGGCGGTGCTGGTCAAGCCGCGGCCGCTGGTGAGATCCGGCGACTATTACGGCCCGGCGCCGCGCAAGCTTGTCGACATCCATCAGGACAACGACGATGCCGGCCATCTGGTGATGCTGAACTGACGCCGCCGCCGGCACTCGTCCAATAAATCCGGTTTCCCCGCTCGCGCGCGATGCGCTAGCCTTGGTACGCAATAAGCGCCGGGGACCGTTTTGCCGAACCATCTCATCGCCATCGATCAGGGCACCACCTCGACGCGCGCCATCGTGTTCGACGCCGCGCTTGCGCCCTGCGCCAGTGCGCAGCGCGAATTGCAGCAACATTATCCGGCGCCGGGCTGGGTCGAGCATGACCCGGAGGAGATCTGGCAGGCCACGATCGCCACCGTGCGCGAAGCGATGGCCGCGGCCGGCCTGAGCGCCAAGGATATCGCCGGCATCGGCATCACCAACCAGCGCGAGACCAGCGTGATCTGGGATCGCGCTACGGCTAAGCCGATCCACAAGGCGATCGTCTGGCAGGACCGCCGCACCGCCGATTTTTGCGAAGCTTTGCGCGCCAGCGGCCACGAGCCGGAGATCGCGCGCAAGTCCGGGTTGCTGCTCGATCCTTATTTCTCGGCCAGCAAGATCGCCTGGCTGCTCGACAACGTCGATGGCGCGCGCGCCAAAGCGCAGTCCGGCGCACTTGCGTTTGGCACCATCGACAGCTTTCTGCTGTGGCGGCTGACCGGCGGCAAGGCGCATGCGACCGACGCCACCAATGCGGCGCGCACCATGCTGCTCGACATCGACTCGGGCGCGTGGGACGAGGGACTGTGCAAAATCTTCGGCGTGCCGATGCCGCTGCTGCCGCGCGTGCAGGACTGCGCCGGCGAATTCGGCGTCACCGCGGCGGAACTGTTCGGCGGGCCGATCCGTATTCTCGGCATCGCCGGCGACCAGCAGGCGGCGACTGTCGGGCAGGGCTGTTTCTCGCCCGGCATGATGAAGTCGACCTACGGTACTGGCTGCTTCGTTCTGCTCAACACCGGCACCGAGCGCATCGCGTCGCGCAACCGGCTCTTGACGACCATCGCCTATCAGCTCGGCGGCAAGCGCACCTATGCGCTGGAGGGCGCGATCTTCATCGCCGGCGCCGCCGTGCAATGGCTGCGCGACGGCTTGAAGATCATCGCCACGTCGGCGGAGGTCGGCCCGCTCGCCGAACGCGCCGATCCGGCCGAGCAGGTCTATCTGGTGCCGGCCTTCGTCGGGCTCGGCGCGCCCTACTGGGACCCGCAGGCGCGCGGCGCCATTTACGGCCTGACCCGCAATTCGGGCGCGGCCGAAATCGCTCGCGCCGCGCTCGATGCCGTCGGCTACCAGACCCGCGACCTGCTCGAGGCGATGCGCGCCGACTGGCCGGCCTCAGCGTCCGCGCCAACCATCCTGCGGGTGGACGGCGGCATGACCGCCAGCGAGCCTTGCATGCAATTCCTCGCCGACATTCTGGCGAGTCCGGTCGACCGGCCGGTGGTGATGGAGACGACCGCGCTCGGCGCCGCCTATCTCGCCGGATTGGCCGCCGGCATCTGTCCCGGCCTCGACGGCTTTGCGGCGCAGTGGCGGCTCGACCGCCGCTTCGAGCCGCGCATGGCGGAGGCCGTGCGCGAGACGAAATATGCCGGCTGGAAGGACGCGGTGCGCCGCACATTAACGGCGAAGTGACCTTTTCTGGGCATAGTGACGCGTTCGACAGGTCGGGCCATGAGCATCAACGCCAAACGCGCGGAATTTCTGGTCCAGCAACTTAACGTGCTGCTGGTCGACGACAATGCGTTCACGCGCAAGCTGGTGCGCGGCCTGCTCAACAATATCGGCGTCAAGGCAATTACCGAAGCCGGCGACGGCATCGCCGCGCTTGAGATGATCCGTCAGGCGCCGCCCGACGTGATTATTCTCGACTGGGAAATGCCTTTGCTGAACGGCCCGGAACTGGTGCGCATCGTGCGCTCGCCCGGCGTGTTTCCGGTGCCGGACGTTCCCATCATCATGCTGTCCTCGCATGGCGAACGCTGGCGCATCGTCGAGTCGGTCAAGCTCGGGGGCAACGAATTTCTCTGCAAGCCGGTCTCGGCCAAAGCGCTGCTCGACCGGCTGGTCTCGATCCTGCTCAAGCCGCGCGAGAGCGTGCATTTCGCAGGCTATTACGGACCGGCGCCGCGCCAGCCGACGCCGACCGATCGGCACGACTCCAAGCCGGCCGCCTAGGGCGCGGTCACTCGCTGCGGCTTTGGCCCGGCGGCCTGAACAGATAGGCCAGAAACCAGATCGGCACGATCACCATCGCGCCCAACAACACGTTCGGCCAGGCCCAGGAAAAGCCGCGCCGCGCATAGTCCTCGATGCGCTCGGCCGACAGCCCGAATTCGCGCATCAACTGGTCGGCGGTGATGCCGAAATGCGCAAGGATGGTGCCCACCACCAAGGAGGCGACGGCGACCTTGACCAGGCTCCGGAGGATGGGATTGAGCATCCGCGTCCTATCGCGCCGGCGGTTCGGCCGGCGGGGTGATTCGTCACGGCCACGATATTAGTCGAATGCGGGCGCGCGGGCACGTTTAGGGCCGCGTCGAAGGCGGTCGTCCCGCTATTGCTTAGGCGCCGGTTCGGTAGTGGCGGCGGCCGGCTCGGTCGCCGGCGCGGCCGGCGCCGCCGAATTGCCGGTCAGCCGCTCGATCGCCGAGCGCACCGCGTCGCGGGCGCCGCGCTCGCGCACGGCATTCAGGAGCGGCGCGGCGGCGCCCGAGCGGCGGATCAGCGCTTCGGGATCGGGCAGCATGAGCGGGTCGTCCCAGGGCCCCTGCACGATGAAGGGCAGTTCGAACGCGCGCGCGCCCGGCCGCGCGGTGGAGATCAACGTGGCGATGCCCTTGAGGTCCAGTTCGCGCTCGGGAATCGAGGCCGTGCCCGCCAGCGCCAGCCGCACCGCCGAGCCGTCGATATTGACGTCTTCGACCGAGACGGTGCCTTGGGCGATCTTTAAGGCCACGGAAATCTTGTCATAGGGCGTGCTGCCGGTACGGAATTCGCCGCCGCCGGACAGCGGCCGCCGCTCCAGCCGGCGCAGCAACTGTTCGACATTGAGGCCGGTGAGCGCGCCGTTCTGGCCGACGAGCGTGGCGGTGCCGTTCAAGGTGCGGGTGACGCCGAG
>JAQSCR010000553.1:0-276 GCA_029945495.1 Pseudolabrys sp.
TATAAAAAAATACCCAGAGAGAAATGCACCTTTAAAAAGGTAGGAATGCACCAAGGAAGGGAACGGCTCTGTTGAGCCATTCTGTAGTGTCGCACAATATCTGATTCACGACATGGGGGATACGATACGGGATTCATGGTATCCCCCAGCGCCTGTCGAAAAATAGGCTTGTACCGACTGGTTTTCTTGCGTTCCCGCACGTCGGGCTTACCGCCCGACCCCGACCCTCTTTCGGCTTTGTGTGTGACAGGCTTCCTTCGGAGCCTGCGCCGAGGG
>JAQSCR010000553.1:286-9169 GCA_029945495.1 Pseudolabrys sp.
ACAGCCTGCTGGCCCTGGCCGCCGTCGGCACTGCGGTTTTCACCGCCGCCGCCGTCATGGTTGTTATCACCACCGCTATCGTGCGGCGCTTGTTGGTCCTGACGATGCTCGCCCTGCGGCTCGCACCAGAGCGTCGGGGTCGGGCGCTACGCGCATCTACTGACAGGTGACGAACAGAAATCTCAATTGGCATCAGGTTCTAGTCGATCCTGGCCCCGACGTGCGGGACGAGCTTTGGCCCTTTACGAATTGCCGCAACGATTTTTGGCAAGAATTGAAAACCAAAAATTTGGAAATCAAAAATCGATCAATTTTGAAAATTTCAAATCGAGTTTTTCAAGAAATCGTTGCGACGATTTCGCATTTCTTGGACCCCCAGCGAGCTCCCCCGCCCACGTCATGACCGACTGTTACAATTGAGTGACGACCGTTTCTAGCGGTCGGCTTCCGCCCCCGGCTGGGCTCGTCCACACACAACGAAGTCCCGGAGGCCGCGCGTTCATGCGGTCAGCATTGGCACCTGAACAGTGCCGATACGGCTCGGAAGCCGGCCCATGGACAGGGATCATGTGCAATACAACAACGAGCATTGTTTGCTTGGAACACTCGCATCCGGTGAGGGCGTGCCTCTCACGCACAATGATCGCCGCCGTCACCTCTATTTGATCGGCAAAAGCGGCACCGGAAAATCGACACTTCTATTCAATCTCATGATGGCAGACCTCGCCATCGGCCGAGGCTTCGCTTTGCTAGACCCGCACGGCGATCTGGCGCAGGACGTGGCTGACGCAGCGCCAAGCCGCCGCACCAATGATGTGCTTTATTTCGATCCGGCCGATCTTGCGCATCCGGTCGCCTTTAACCCCCTTGAGCGGGTCGCGCCGGATCACCGGCCACTGGTCGCGGCACACATCGTGGCCGCGTTCAAACATCTGTGGGGCGATAGTTGGGGTCCACGGCTGGAATACATTCTGGGAAATTGCCTCCGGCTACTTCTTGATGCGCCCGGCACGACGCTCTTGGGTCTCCCCCGCCTGTTGGTCGATGACGCCTATCGTGCGCGGCTGCTTTCGACATGCCGCGATCCCATCATTCGCGCATTCTGGTTGCGCGAGTTTGCGGAATATCACGACCGGTTTGTCACGGAGGCCGTGTCGCCGATCCAAAATAAAATAGGCGCGCTGCTATCCCCTCCTGCGCTGCGCAACATCATCGGGCAAACCCACAGCACGATCGAGATTCCGGGGATCATGAACGGCGGCCGGGTGCTGATCGTCAATCTTTCAAAAGGCAGGCTCGGGGAAGGGCCTGCCCATCTCCTCGGAGCCTTTTTGGCAACGGCCTTTGCACAGGCCGCAGAAAGCCGCGCCGATATCCGCGAGGCGGATCGTCGCGACTTCACGCTCTATGCTGACGAATTCCAGAATTTTGCGACCGACAGTTTCGCATCCATTTTGAGCGAAGCCCGCAAGTGGCGGCTCAATCTGGCTTTGGCTCACCAATTCCTCGGGCAACTACCGCCGCTATTGCGACAGGCAGTCATCGGCAACGCCGGCACCCTTATCGCCTTTCGGCTGGGAGCCGAGGATTCGCCCCTCATTGCCGACGAGCTGGGTCACCCCAATCATGCTGCGCTGACAGAGACCGGCAACTTCAGAGCCTGGATCAAGTTGATGTACAACGACGCGCCGACCGATGCCTATTTCATGCAGACACTGCCGCCGCCCGAAATCGGATCGGGACGACTGGCGGCAATTCAGGCTCGCACGCGCGCGCGGCACACAAGATCGCGCATTCATGTCGAGAAACAGATCGGAAAATTCCTTCGATAAGACATCCATAGGTTTAGGTCGCCCTCCTTGACACGCGATGAAATTTTAGTTGTAATTTTCTATCGATACAACAAAGGGGGTCGAGCGTGGGAATCGAGAAAATGCCGAATTCCATAGAGGGGCGCAGGCTTGAGGAAGAAACCTGTCCCCGGTGCGAGGGCACCGGAAAAGCGTCCGCGACGGAGAAATGCGGTCGATGCAAAGGCATCGGCAAAATTCCGAGTGCTCGTCGATAAAATTGACCGGGGGGATTTCCATGCAATTAAAACTCAAGCGCACGCAACGCGCCGCCGGCTTGATGGGCGGCAAAGTAATGTTCGGCCTTGACGCACGCGCCGAGTTGTCGGCCGAAGAACGCGATCTTGTCCGCAAGTACAATCTCGGAAAGCTTGTCGTTTACGACAGCGAAGCTCGCAAAAAGCACACCGAGTCTGCCTACGGCAATTTCGACGATGCAGCGGGCGGTGGCGGAGCGGGCCGCAGTCTTTGGAAGAACGCCCGCGGCATCGCAAACGCGGCGATGATGGCGCTTTCATTGCGTGTGACCGTCGATACCCTCGTCAACGGTCAGCACATCGAATGCAAAGAGTTGGACGAGCTTATCGGTGCCGAAGGGGCAATCCTCAATGCGTGCAAAAACCTAAAAGCGTATCTTGAAACTGCGCTCACGTTTGATGGGCGGGAGGAGGTCGTTGAGTTCTAAGCTGCCATCCTATGTGCCACCGTCCCCGTTTACGCCGTTTCTTCGACGCTTCACCGACGAGATAGCCCGCGACAACGCCGATACGCGGGCTCTCTATAATCACGTTCGCGCCATGCACATGGCGAGTCCGTTCGGTGAGACCGGCATTGTCGATCGTATCCATGGGATCGTGGCGGAGGACATCCGCAACGCCGTCTCCGTACCGAACTATGTGCCGCTGGCAGAGGCGCTCGATTCCGCGATCGCCGCGCTTTTGACGGCGGAAAAGACCATCTTCGAACTGCCGGAAATGGAATGGGATATTGCGACTCTGTCGCTGAAGGAACAGGTGGACTTACGCCGGTTCCTGCGTGCGAAAGAGCATTTTCTCGGCAATCAGGAACGCGTGCTCGATATATTCGGGCGCGTGATCGGCAATACCATTGCCGGCTTCATCAACAATTTGCCGTTGATCGAGAATGGCGACGACGAGGCGCCCCGCATTCCCCTTGTCGCGATGTTTTCCGATGTTGGTGATGTGGTCGAACGCATCACCGGAACCGTAATGAAAGACGATGTTATCGAGGTTGGATTGTTTCGCGAGTTGCAAGAGCGGTTATACAGAAACGCGTGTGCCGCTTCCGGCATTGAACCGCACGCCGAATCAAGCCGGCCAATCGTGACTGCAAGCGAGTCCGAGCTTCCCCCCGAAGAGTTGGTTGCCACCTATCTTGCCGGCACGCCGTTTGAAGCGCTCTTTCTGACTCCTATTCCATTTACCATTCCAGAACAGGCGCGCTTCGAGCATCAATGGATTGTCGCCGGTACCGGACATGGCAAAACCCAGACGCTGCAATCCCTCATTTGCCGCGATCTGAAATCGGTCGAAAATGGCTCGGCATCCATTGTCGTTATCGATAGCCAAGCCGACCTGATCAAAAATATCGCTGGTCTGAAACTGTTTGCCGAAGGCCAGCCATTGGCAGGCAAACTCTGCCTGATCGATCCGACCGATATTGAGTATCCCGTCCAGCTCAATCTCTTCTCCCTCGGAATGCAGCGACTCGATTCATACTCGAAGCTGGATCGCGAGCGGCTGCTCAATAGTGTGATCGAGCTTTATGACTTCGTGTTGGCAGCGCTGCTAGGCGCGGAAATGACCAGCAAGCAATCTGTCATATTCCGTTTCGTAACCCGTGCGTTGCTGCAAATCCCCAATGCCACGGTGCATACGTTGTTGGAACTGATGGAGCCGGGCGGCGATCAAAAGTATCAAGAACATATCTCAAAATTGCAGGGAGCGGCACGTTCATTTTTTGCCAATGAGTTCAACAGCGCGCAGTTCGCGGAAACCAAACGCCAGGTTCTGCGTCGCCTTTATGGCATTCTCGAAAACCAGACGTTCGAGCGGATGTTCTCCCATCCGAAAAGCAAGCTCGATTTATTCACCGAGATGAACAGTGGCAAAGTGATCCTGATCAATGCCGCCAAGGACTTGCTCAAACAAAACGGCACGGAGGTCTTTGGCCGGTTTTTCATTGCGCTGATCGCGCAAGCTGCCGCCGAGCGGGCAACGCTTCCGCCGCATCGGCGTCTCCCGACTTTCGTTTATATCGACGAGTGCCAGGACTACATCGCAAAAGACAGCAACATCACCGTCATTCTTGAACAGGCCAGAAAGCAGAAAGTGGGTCTGATCATTGCGCATCAATATCTGGCACAGCTATCGGCGAGCATACTTGATGGGCTCCACGCCAATACTTCGATCAAGTTTGCCGGAGGCGTCAGTGACCGTGATGCTCATGCGTTGGCCAGAAATATGCGGACGACGCCGGATTTCATCGAGAGTCAGGGTAGGGGTTACTTCGCAGCTCACGTCCGCAATTTCACATCGAATGCCGTCTCGTTGCGTATTCCATTTGGAGTGCTGGAAGACCAAGAACGCATGACGCCCGCCGAGCAATCGGCGTTGCGAGACCGGATGCGGGCTCAGTACGCCGTTGTCGATACAGAGGCCAAACCCAGTGCCGCCGCAGGCCCTTTCCCGAGCGGCGATCCCGAGGATTTCGCAGACAGTTATTGACGGTGCGGGTCTTCGGCGGGGGTATAATTATTTACATCCCGCCATGATGCCGCGTGCTCGCTCCCCTCTTTGCATAGCGGCACATGGCGGACGTTTTCACGCCGCGTTTATTTATCTAATCAATACGTTATGACCATCAACAAGTCAGTCCCGGCAACTCGCGACCTGTCGCGACCCGTCGCGACACGCCGCGCCCGGTTCCGACGAGCCGCGCCACAGCCGATCCGATTGACGGCCGATGATTTCAACATCATCCGGCATGTACATCGGCATCGGTTCTTGCGTTCGACGCATCTGATTAGCCTTCTGGAAAAGCGATCTGGCAAAAAGCTGCTGGAGCGTTTGGGAGCCCTGTATCACAACGGATACCTTGATCGGCCGCGAGGCCAGCTCGATTACTACGCGACTGCCGGCAGCGCACCGATGGTGTACGGTATTGGCAATCGCGGAGCAGGGCTGCTGGCAGAGTTCGATGGAGTGCCACGCGCCAAGGTGGATTGGACTGATAAAAACCGCACCGCTGGCCGGCTGTTTATCGAGCACACTTTGCTGACTGCTGATCTCGCGGTTGCCTTCGAGATTGCGAGCCGAGAATTTTCCGACATTGCGCTTATCGCGTCGGACGATATTTTGGCGAGTGCGCCCGAGGCTACCCGCAAGGCTCTTAATCCGTGGGCGTTGCCGGCAAAGGTTGTTCAGGATGGAATCTCGCACGACGTTCGCGTGATCCCCGACAAGGTTTTTGGTCTCGATTTTACGCACGCGCGTAAACGCTCATATTTCTTTGTCGAGGCCGACCGCGCCACCATGCCGGTGATGCGCAGCCATCCGCGCCAAACATCCTTTCACCAAAAGATACTCGCTTATCTCGCAGGCGCGGGTGCCGGGAACGCGCATGGTAAGCGTTTCGGAATTGGCAACTTCCGGGTGCTCACGGTGACGACCAGTCGAGAGCGCATGGCGACCATGATCGCGGCGGTGAAGCTGGCGACCAAGGGGCAGGGCTCGAATCAGTTCTTATTCACAGACAGAGAAAGCGTATTGAAGTGTCGCGATATTCTTGCGCTCGAATGGATCAGCGGCAAAGGCGAGCGCGTGCGGCTTGGTGTGTAAGTGATACAATATATAAATCTATGAACAAAGAAGACCTCGCGCAGATTAAGACGATTATTGACGCATCATTAGAAACGCATCTTGCAGCAGTTCACGAAGAGATCAGCGACGTAGGAAGCGAATTAAGCAGCGCTATTGAGGCGCTGGCTAAGGAAGCGCGATATGGTTTTGAGGCAGCGAACGGAAAAATATACCGGATGGGTACGCGCATTGATAACGAGGGATATGCGCGCAGCGAACTAGAGCGCCGCGTCCGGCGGGTTCTCCCCGATCTGCCGAAAGGGGCTCGACCGTAGTGCCCCATCCGCCTCGTCGATCGGCATCCGATTGTCGGATGCCGATCACGCGAAACGGAGAGATCAATGCTGAATGCTCCCGCACAGCCAAAGCAGTTCATTCCCAACCAAGTCGAGTTCTATCACATTGAGATTTGTCCTCTCGCAGACGGCACGCTGTCGGTTGCCGTGTCCGCCACCGTCTGTCCGTTTGAAGGCGAACTGACATCGCAACAACTCCGATATGAGAGGACACATTCTCTGGACGACGCGCTGGCCGTCATCAAGAAATCTGTGTCGCTGCAATAGCGCCCCAAAGCCCTGAGCCTCACCTTGCGTGAGGCTCGCTCTTTCCTGCCTGCGTGATCATTCACCCAATACTGATATAATCTACATGGGCGCGTCCTCCTCACCCTCCGGCACCCGATGGTCGGGTTCCGGTCGTGTGGAGGATCACAGATGGACAAATCGGCACGCATTCGCCAACTCAACGATGAATTCCGGCAAACATTCGTCGGCGGCCAAGTGATGATGACGGCGGGCGTCAATGCCTTGCCTGATACGGTCAAGGCAGTAGTTCTTACCAAGGTCCGAACATTCGATGCCTTCAATGGGGACAACGATCCCCACGGCGAGCATGATTTTGTCAGCTTTGACCATGAGGGCGCGAAGTACTTCGCGAAAATGGATTATTACGACCCCGATATGTGTCACGGCTCCGAAGAACCCGCCGACGCATCGAAGACCGTTCGCGTTCTCACGGTGATGAGAGCTGACGAGTACTGACCCCCCAACAACGGGGGTCTCCTTTTTTGAAAATTATTGCGCGCCGCGACCCGCGCCCGTCAAGGCAACCCCTGCGGGGTGCCTACGGCAACCTTGACCGGCGCGGCCGGGCACGCACACGCGGGCGCATGTCGGCTCCGGGAAGCATGGTCGTCATGTCTCACCAGGAAGCATGTCCAGGTAGCCCCAGGAAGGGCGGCAAGATGTGTGGACGCAGCCGCCCACCGATTCCTTGCGGACAAATTCGTAGGAGTTATAGTGCCGACAGAACAGGTCGGCCTCCCTCCCAAAATCAGAGTGTTCGAGCGCAGATTGGAGCAGCGCAACGCGCGTGTGTGTCTCCAACCTGCGTTCGCAGGATTCTGAAACACAGCACGGGAGTATCCGACATGGCGAAGATGTATCGCGTCTACTCGATCATTAAGCGAGAAAAGCAAGACGACTATTGGCTCAATATCGGCGTCGCCTTTCCGCACGAAGACGGCAAGGGCTTCAACGTCATGTTGCAAGCTCTGCCAATTCACGACAACGGCAAGATTGTGCTGCGTGAGCATGAGCCGAAGGATCACGAAGCCGAAGACGCTCCCGCCGAGAACAGAAGTTCGCCGCGTGGCAGCAACAAGGATAACGAACGGAACGCGTCCCGCAGCTCGCACCGAAAGTAGCGGCATTGCCGCCAGACAAAGCCCCGAGCCCCACGACCAGTGGGGCTCGCTCTTTTATGATCCCTGTCCACACCAGGAAAATCGTGCGCACTTTTGATACTGTACAATCAGTAGAATGTTACACGGATCAAACTGTAGTCTTCGACGTTTTGCAACCACACTCGCGCTTGCGATTATCGTCTGCCTACCAATCAGCGCGCATGCCGATGATGCAAGCGACAAGAGTATCCTCGGCATTCTCAGTGGCATGCTGCATGCGCTCTCCGGCATTATCGCAGCGTTGCCATCGCAGTCATTTGTCCCTCCAAATTACTCAGGGGCGGGCTCGACGCCGGTCAGCACGCAGACATTCGCGCAGGGCCAGCGCATAGACAATCTTGCCAACGTCACGATATCGAATGCGACGGTGAACGGTATCACCGGTCTCACCGCCTCCAACATCCCTGATCTCTCGGGCACCTATCTGCCGCTCTCGGGCGGAACGCTCAACGCCGGTCTGGTGATGGCAAACGCCACGTCCACCAATTTCTTTTCGACAAACGCGTCGACTACCAACGCCACATCGACCTCTCTCTTCGCCACGCTCGGTCATTTCACGACTGGCATCATCGACTCCTTGACCGCCGCCGCCGCGACCATCACCAACCTCATCGTGACGACCATCACCGGAACCAATGCGACCTTCACTAACGCGACGACTACGAACGCCACAAGCACAAATCTTTACGCAAGCAATCTAAATCTCGGATCACCACTCACCGTGGCAAATGGCGGCACGGGAGGAGCCGATGCGTCGACGGCACGGACGAATTTGGGACTTTCGTATGCATCAACTGAAAATATCTTAAATAATACGAATATAGCGGCATGGGGCGACAGTCTCACTGCTGTCACTGCTGGAAGTTACACTAATGTGTATTTGAACATTCTCGCAGAATTAGACAACAAGAACATATACAACGGCGGCGTCAGTGGTGAAACCAGTACTCAAATCAAGACGCGCATGCTCGCTGCCACCTCTAAATATTCCTGGCCCACTATCATTTGGGCTGGTCGAAACGACTTTTCATCCCCCTCAACGGTCGAAGCGAACATCGCCTCTATGGTCGCCGCTCTCGCTTCCGTCGGTAATACCAACTACATCATCCTCAGCATACTCAACGGCCCAGGCGAACCGAGCGGTAGTGCGAGTTACAACCAGATCATCTCTATTAACAATTTTCTTGCCTCAACTTATGGTTCTCACTATCTCGATGTCCGCACCTATCTCATCCAAAGCGGTTTGAGCGTCGCAGGCATCGCTACCTCCACCCAAGATCAGATCGACTACGGCAATGATGTCCCTGCGACGGACTTTCGTTCGGACTCTATTGTCCACCTGAATGTCGCAGGGTATACCGTTGTCGCTAATTACGTCTATCAAAACATTTCTCTCCTTCAAAATACT
>JAQSCR010000554.1 GCA_029945495.1 Pseudolabrys sp.
GGTCCGGCCTAAACCGCGAAAGCCGCCGAGTGCGCCGATTAATTCGCCAAAATCGTCAAACACCGGCTCGAACGCTTCGTGGGCGATCGTCAGGCGCGAGGGCAGGTTAAGGGTCTGCAGTAACCCGGAACTAATCGCGTGGGTGCTTTGATGGCCCCGCGGATAGCTGCGACTGTTGTCCCTAAGAATGGGCAGCAGGTCTTGCGCGAGGTCGGTTTCGTAGAATTGGGCTTTGATCGTCAGAAGGTCGCCGGATTCACTGACGCCGATCGGAATGCCGTCTTTATCGAAGGCGATCAGGCGCTGCATATCCGATGTCTTGGCGACCACGGCCAACAGTTGCTGGATCGTGATGTCGTTGCGTGATGCGAGGGCCTTCGAGATATCGGCGCGCTGGGCAACCTGGCGCAGACGCAAAGCCACTTCGGATCCGAGGTTCTCGATGCGCGCGCGGGCGAGCTGAGCTTCGCCGTCCAGCCGGTCCGAGAGCTGCTTTGCCGAAAGACGGCCGAGCGCCTCGGCTTGTTCCTTCAGGCCGAGGTCGAGACGCAGTCCGGCCAGGCCACCGATGACCGCAAAGGCGAGGACGCCCGTTGCAAGCACGGTGACGACAAGCCGCATCGCTATCGACGGCAGAAACTTCAACATCGCGCTTTTGGCTCCGAACAGATCATTTCCTGGTCTTCGGCGTTCGTACGTGGCCTTTACATAAAGTCGCGTGCCGGCGCAGGCAGAGTGGTCAAGCTAAATGAGACCTTAGTTTCAACGGAGAAATCTCCGGTGAATTTTCCGTACGGGAATCCGAAGAGTCCCGGTATTTTTGGTGATGGTTATCCGCGAATTGCCAAATGGATCGGTTGCGTTCGATTTTGTTTAGAAGTTGTTTACCATGGAGCCCTCTGTAACGAAGGATTCACGGGGCTGATGGATAGTGCATCACCTTTCACAGTCACGGTGATGCATTATGCAACGCGTTCGCTCTTTTGGATTGGGTTCCGGCGTTGCTTTCGTGCTGACATTGGCCCTGGCGATGACCTCGGGCCGCGCCAAGGCGGACGATCTTCAGATTGTCGGCACCGGCGACGGCATCGACCTTTTGCGGGCGCTGAGCAGTGACTTCATGCAACAGAACAAATCAACGCGCGTGGAGGTTCCCGCGAGCATCGGGTCCGGTGGCGGCATTGCGACGGTCGGCGCGGGCAAGGCGGTTCTCGGCCGGGTCGCCCGCAAATTGACCGCGACCGAAGTCGCGTCCGGCCTCGTTTATGTGCCGTTTGCGCGCCTGCCGTCGGCATTTTTCGTGCATCCGGGAACCGGCGTGATGGCGCTGACCAGCGATCAACTCGCTGACATTTATGCCGGGCGTGTGACGAAATGGTCGCAGCTAGGCGGCGCAGATCTTCCGATCAAGGTCGTTCGCCGTGAGGACTCCGACAGCACGCTGACCGTGCTGCGGGAAATGATGCCCGGCTGGAAGAATCTTCAGATCACCGAGAAATCGAAGACCGCGACGACGACGCAGGATGCCATCGAGACGGTGGGCGAAGTTGCCGGCGCGATCGGGTTTGGACCCTATTCGGTTACGCTCGAGCCGAGCGTCTCGATCTTGAAAATCAACGGCCACCACCCGCTCGAATCCGGATATCCGTCGAGCGTGGAATTGGCCCTGATCTACAAGGACGCGACGGTAACGCCGGCGGCGCGAGCGTTTCTAAAATACGCCAGCGGCGCAGACGCGCGCACCGTGATGGTGCGTCTTGGAAGCGTTCCAGTTCAATAGCGGCACCGCCGCCGGACACGCCCTGCTCGGGCCTTTAGCCGCGGCTGCGTGAAGGCTCGTCCTGCGGCGGCGCGGTGCGGCTTATCGCGTTGCCCTGCATGCGCAAGGCGGCTGCCTGCCGCGATCGGTCTTCGCCCAAAACGGGCTCGTAGGCCGGCGTGGCGGCCGGCCGGACCAGACCGGGCACGGCGTCGGGCCGGCGCAGCATCTGTCGCATGCGGTCGATCATCGAGAGCTTTTGCACGCCGGGAAGGAACGGATCGGCGTAACAGCGCGCGCGACCGTCGCGCGCATTGGTCTTGATGGCGTCGACCAGGCCCGGCGGGCCGGCGACATAAACCGTGTCCTCAAGGCCGAGCGACGGCAGATAATGCGTCGGCAGGCCGGCGAGGATCGGCCGAGACGCGCCGATCTGCGTCGTTGCGATGACATCGCGCACGCCGTCGTCGGTCAGCCATTCAAGCGATTGCCGCATGTAAAGCGATGCGGGATCGCGCGCGCCGGCAATGACGAACAGGTCACGGTGCCGCTGCGAACGCCGCGCCTCGGCCGCGACCGACCAGATCGGCGCCCAGCCGGTGCCACCCGAAATAAGAACGATCGGCCCGTCGCCTTCACGCAGGAAGGCCTGGCCAAATGGCCCGCGCACATGCACGCGATGGCCAATGCCGATCGTCGACCCGATCTGGGTCGAGACCAGCCCGCCAGGATAACGGCGAATGTGGAAGACGAGTTCGCGTGGATTCCAGGTGCCGTCCGCCCGCACGGTGGGGCTGAGGTCGCGGCCGGGAAAGCCTGAGAATTTGACGTTGAAATATTGGCCGGCCCGATAGTCGAATGGCTCGTTCAGCGTCACGACGACTTCGACGACGTCTGGCGCGAGCCTGGCGATTTCGGCGACCTCGCCGGACCGTTTGGCAATGCGCGGCACCTCGTCGAATTCGATCTCGGCGTCGCCGTCGATCGTGGCCGTGCAGGCCAGCACCGTGCGCCCGTCGCCGGTGCCCTGATCGTCGACATTACCGGCAACCACCGTGACCCGGCAGGTTTCACACTGGCCGGAGCAGCAATCGTGGGGAATGACCGTCCAGCCGCCAAGCGCGGCATCGACAAGCGTTTCGCCGACATTTGCTTTGATGGCGTGGCCGTTAACAATCAAATTGCAGGTCGATGCCATAACAACGAAC
The DNA here is from genome assembly GCA_029945495.1 of Pseudolabrys sp. Taxonomy (GTDB): domain Bacteria; phylum Pseudomonadota; class Alphaproteobacteria; order Rhizobiales; family Xanthobacteraceae; genus Pseudolabrys. The sequence continues at coordinate 2,968 of JAQSCR010000554.1, forward strand.
TCCGGCTATTCCTGTACGACGAGGCGCATCGGCCTCGGGTGACGCGTGTGCCGCGTCTGCGTATGATCAAAGACCGAGACCCAGATGTAGAGGTCTTTGCCGACGATGAAATCCTGATCGTATTTGCTGCCGGTCGTCAGATTGCGCTCGGCAACAAGGGTCCAGTGCCCGTTCTGCCAATGCGCGGCGGCTCTCAGGTCGTTGCGGTCGCCGCTGTATTTGCCGAGGTGCATCACGCCGGGGATGATCGTGCCGAGAGGAATCTTCGCATCCATTTCGGCAGAATACGGCACGCTGTCTTCTTCCGTCATCCACCAACGCGAACCGTCGTCGACGCTTGCGTCCGGACTCGGATCCCAGTGCCCCATGGCCTTCTGCAACGCGGCCAGATCCTTTGGCAATCGCTTGATGTGAACCGGCTGCTCGGGGCCGCGATATTCGGCCGGCCGCAATGCCTCGAAATTGTAGACGTAGTAGGCGTTGCCCGGATCGCCCCAATAGCCCGCCTGATAACGCGCCAACTTGGAGGCTTCGTCCGGCGTCGGATCCCGCGGCGGGCCGATATACATGTCGTCGAAATGGCCGTTCAGGCCGCCGCGCGACGGCTTCCATTGCCACATGTCGACCATGTGACCGTCGGTATAATGAAGGCCGCGGCCATTGCGTGAGCCGGGCTCATTCGCGATCGGCTTGGTGCCGAAGTGAGCGACGCCGCCCGAACCGAACGCGGCGGAGGTGGAAAAGATGACCGCGAATTTGTCTTCATAAAAATCGGTAACGTCGTCGATGTAGGGATTGTTGCCGATGTGGTGCCAGCCATCGGCTTTCTTCACGAGCGGCAGGCGCCGCACCGATCGGGAGGGGTCTTCCCACCGAAAGGCGAAATACGCTTTCTTGTCGTCGCGAATGGTGCGGATTTCGACAAGGGATTCACCCGTTCCACTCAGGTTGATACCTTGTGTGGTGCGGATAAAAACCGGGCGCGCGTTAGCCCACGCCGGATCGTCGAGCAGCGCCTCCAGCTTGGGCGCGACAGTGATGCGGCGCATGACGAGCGTGTCGCGAGTGATCCAGTCGAAGCCGGCAATCGCCGCGACGACGGCGAGGCCCGAAGCCACGCCAATCAAAAGCGGGCGCGGCCGCATCGCCTTCGTGGCGATGAGTTTCACTGGTCGGACGATGCGCAGCAACTGCCAGATGCCGCCCATCAGATAATGCGACGTCACGTGGACGAAGATGTAGCCAAGTGCGACGAAGGCCGCAGTCGAGTGAATGTAGATAACCCAGCCGCCATAGCCGAGATAAAGGGCAATGCCGGTACCGGTCAGAATGATGACCAGCGTAAACAACAGCCAATGCAGCGCCACATTGAGCGCGGCGAACCGCAGTTTGTTGACCACCGGCAGCAGCAGCACCTTGAGCCGCTTGGGAGCCGCGCGGCGCGACAGCGCGCTGCGGCGCATATAGAGGAAATAGCTGGCGCCACAGAAGAACAAGGTGAGGCCGGCGAAAAAATGCCATGACCAGATCTCGCCCTGCGGCAGGATCGGCGTCATCCACTTGGAAATGACCGATTCCGGATTGTCGGAGGCGATGCGAATGCCGGTAAAGAGGCTGATCAGAAATGTGATCGCGGTCGTCCAGTGCAAGAGGACGGTACCGACGTCGCTGCGCGGCGATTTCGGCAATTGCGATTGGCGCGCGGCATTGTCCGCGAGAGCCGCTTGCGGGCCTGTCGCTTTCGTCTCCGACAGCGGCGTCCGGGAAGATATGCTCGGCGTTAATTCAGACATCTGTCCCCCGTCCGGCTGGCGATCAGTTTCGGATTAACGGCGGTTACAATCAAACAATTCGCAGAATGTTGCTAACTTATGATTAACCGTTAAGGGCCTGTGCCGCAGTTCCATATTGTCTGAATTCATTGAATTTACGATGAAATCGGGGTTCCCGTCCGCCGTGGAAACTTGTCCGCACTACCTCGCGCACGATGAGGATTGGCGGAGCGGCGATATCGGCAAGATCAACCCGCCGCTGCGCAGCTAGGATTGCGATGTGCTCTGGCAGGGGATTGCCTACGGGCATGTCGATATCATCGGCACCGACCACATCCACCGCGACAACACGAGCAAGGCAGGGTCGGTCTGGGATGCTTTGCCGGGATGTCCCGGTCTCGAAACTATGTTGCCAGTGATGTTGACGGAATGGCATCACAAGCGTGGCATTTCGCTCAAGCCGATCGCGCGCTAGTTCGATGGTCGAAGCCCGCCGCACTTGCAAGGGGCGTGAAACTCGGGCTATCCGGGGCCGGCGGGCGCGCCGCTTCGGGGCCGAAAAGCTGGAACGGAGCCAATTGTTAACCACGAACCTGTGCCAGCGGTTCACGCCGCCCTCAGTGTGGGCTATTCTTGGTAAACGCCAATCGGGGATCGGTTATTGATGAGCGGACGGGGGGACAATAGCCGCTTGAGTCTGCTCGCGCGCCTCGCGGCCGTCGCCGCAGGATCGCTGGTGCTGGCCAACTGTTCCGGCGGGCCGGGCAGGCTCGACCCCAAATATGGCGTCTCCGCCAGCGCCCGCGTCGTCGAGCCCGGCCAGCCTGTGCCCAAAGGCGGCGGCGTCTATCGCGTCGGCAAGCCCTATCAGGTCGCCGGCCGCACCTACGTTCCAGAAGAGGAGCCGGGATACAAAGCCGAGGGCTTTGCCTCCTGGTACGGCGACGATTTCCACGGCCGCTATACCGCCAATGGCGAAGTCTTCGACATGAATTCGATTTCGGCGGCGCATCCGACCATGCCGCTGCCGTCCTATGCGCGCGTCACCAATCTGCGCAACCACAAATCGATCATCGTCCGGGTCAACGATCGCGGCCCCTATGTCGGCAATCGCGTCATCGACCTGTCGGTCAAGACCGCCAAGCTTCTGGAGTTCTACGGGCAGGGCGTCGCCAAAGTGAAGGTCGAATATGTCGGCCGCGCGCCCTTGGCCGGGTCCGACGACCGCAAGCTGGTGGCGACCTTGCGCGACGGCAATTCGCCGGTGAACGACAAGGTTCTGGTCGCCTCCAACAAGGCTTTCGTGCCGGCTTATTTCGACTCGCGGCCGATGACCGAAGTGCCGCGCCCGCCGGAACGGCCGTTCCGGGTGGACGGCGCCCACCAGGTCGCCAGCCATGAGCCGGAGGCTGACGAAACGCCGGCCGCCGAACCGGCAGCGCCGGCGCGGCCGCGCCTGGCGGACGCTATCGTGCGGGAGCCGGTCGCCCCGGCAAGGTCAATCCAGACCGCCCCACGCAGTCCGGCAGTTTCGCCGGTATCGGCCTACGCGCCGACCCGCTATGATGCCCCGGCGGGATTCATGAGCGGTCGCGGCCTTTACTGAGCCGTATTTTCCGGTCACAGCGCCGCGAATATGGACCGCGGCAAGCGGTGAGGCCTGTTGGCCAGGGAACGACGTTGTAGAGCATGGCCATTCGCACCCCCCAGATTGGACGTCTGCTGAGCGCGGCTGTGTTGCTGGCCGGGCTTTGCCTGCAGGCCGCGCAGGCCGCGACCCCGGCGCATCGGCCGGCCTCGGGCCTGGCGCATAAACCGGCCTCAGGGCTTTCGGCCAAGAAGGACGGCCCGCGCAAGGACGAGCCGCCGATCACCGCGCCGCACGCCATCCTCATCGATGCGGAGAACGGCGGCGTGCTGTTCGAGCGCGATCCCGACCAGCTGATTTTTCCGGCCAGCCTCGCCAAGCTGATGACCGCCGAATATGTCTTCCATGAACTCAAGGAAGGGCGTCTTAAACTCACCGATGAATTTCCGGTCAGCGAAAATGCCTGGCGCAAGGGCGGCGCGCCATCGCGCGGCTCGACCATGTTCGCCGCGCTCAACAGCCGGATCAGCGTCGACGATCTGCTGCACGGCGTCATTATTCATTCGGCCAACGATGGCTGCATCGTTCTGGCCGAAGGCATGGCCGGCAGCGAAGAGGAATTCGCCCGCAAAATGACGCAACGCGCCCGCGAGATCGGGCTTACCAAATCGACCTTCGCCAATTCGAACGGCTTGCCCGATCCGGGCACCCACGTCACGACCCGCGAACTTGGCATGCTGGCGCGATACATCGTCACCAACTATCCCGAATATTACCCGATCTACGGCCAGCGCGACTTCACCTGGAACAAGATCAAGCAGCCGAACCGCAACCCGCTGCTCGGCATGGAGATCGGCGCCGACGGCATGAAGACCGGCTTCACCAAGGAAGCCGGCTACGGTCTGGTCGGCTCGGCCGTGCAGAACGGCCTGCGGCTGATCGTGGTGGTCAACGGCCTCAAGACCGCCAAGGAGCGCGGCGAGGAAGCCAAGAAACTGCTGGAGTGGGGCTTCAAGAGTTTCGAGCGCCGCATCCTGTTCGCGGAGGGCCAGATTATCGGCAGCGCCAAAGTCTACGGCGGCGCCGAGAGCAGCGTGCCGCTGGTGGCCGGACGCGAGGTGCGGGTGATGATGCCCAAGAGCGGTGGCGACCGCCTGATCGCGCGCATCGTCTATAACGGCCCGGTGCCGGCGCCGGTCGCGCAAGGCACGCCGGTCGGCGTGCTGAAGGTCTGGCGCAACGACAATGTCATTCTGCAGATGCCGCTCAAGGCGGCCGAACCGGTGGAGCGCGGCGGCCTGTCCAAGCGCGCGCTCGATGCCGTCTCCGAATTGATGATCGGCCTGTTCCGCGCCGGCGCGCAGCGGCTATGATAGCGGTGACGGCCGGTCCGGGGATTTGATGCGCGGCAAATTCATCACCTTTGAAGGCGGCGAAGGCTCGGGTAAATCCACCCATGCCTCGTTGCTGGCCGAACGGTTGAAGGCGCTCGCTATCGAATGCGTGCTGACACGCGAGCCGGGCGGCTCGGCCGGCGCCGAAATCATTCGCCACATCATCTTGTCCGGGATCGCCAAGCCGCTCGGCGCGGAGACCGAGACCATCCTGTTCGCGGCGGCGCGCGACGACCATGTGCGCATGACCATCGAGCCGGCGCTCAACGCCGGCAAATGGGTGATCTGCGACCGCTTCATCGATTCGACGCGCGTCTATCAGGGCGCGCTCGGCAAGGTCGACATGAAGCTGATCCGCGGCCTGGAACGGGTCACGGTCGGCGCCGCTATGCCTGATCTGACTTTCGTCCTCGACGTGCCGGCCAATATCGGTCTGGCGCGCGCCAAGACCCGGCGCGGCGCGGCCGCCGCCGACCGCTTCGAGTCGGAAGCAATCGAGTTTCACGAGGATCTGCGCCGGGCTTTTCTGGTGCTGGCCGAGCGCGAACCCAAACGCATCGTCGTCATCGACGGCCGCGCGCCGCGCGACGTGGTCGCCGAGCGCATCTGGGCTGCGGTCAACGCCCGGCTGCTCGGCGGGCTGATCGAAGTTGCGGAGAGCGTGGCGCCATGAGCGACGATAACGGCGACCGCGAGGTATTGCTGCCGCGGGAAATGACGCTGTTGTTCGGCCATGCCGAGGCCGAACGCGCGCTGCTGGAGGCCTATCAGGGCACGCGCATGCCGCATGCCTGGCTGATCGGCGGCCCGCCGGGCATCGGCAAGGCGACCTTGGCGTACCGGCTGGCGCGCTTCGTGCTCGCGCATCCCGACCCGAAAGTGCCGGAAGTGCAGAACGCGACATCGCTGGCCGTCGATGCCGGGCATCCGGTGGCGCGCCGCATCGCCGCGCAGGCGCAGGGCGATCTCTTGGTGCTCGAGCGTGTCATCAACGAACAGACCGGCAAGCTCTACACCGTGATCCGGGTCGACGACGTGCGCCGCTCGGTATCGTTCTTCGGCTCGACCGCGGGCGAGGGCGGCTGGCGCATCGCGATTGTCGACGCCGTCGACGATCTGCAACGCGAGGGCGCCAATGCGCTGCTGAAGGTTCTCGAAGAACCGCCGGAGCGCACTTTGCTGCTGCTCATCAGCCATGCGCCGGGGCGCGAACTGCCGACCATTCGCTCGCGCTGCCGCCGCCTGTTACTGCGGCCGCTCGAGACAACTGACGTTGCGCGCGCGGTGCAGGCCGCGACCGGGCGCGATGCCG
>JAQSCR010000555.1 GCA_029945495.1 Pseudolabrys sp.
TGGTCGACACGGCCGGCCGGCCGGGCGATATCGTCGCGCGCTACGGCGGCGAGGAATTCGTCGTGCTGCTGCCGGAAGGCGGCGCGGCCGGCGCGCTGGCGGTGGCGAACAAGCTCGCCGCGGCGTTGCGCCATGCCGACATTTTTCATCCGCGCTCGCCGGCCGGCCCGCGCATGACGATCAGCATCGGCGCGGCGACGGCCAAGAACCTGTCGGGCGAACCGGCCAGCCTGGTCGAATTCGCCGACCGGCTGCTTTATGCGGCCAAGGCCGCCGGCCGCAATCAGGTTTCGGTCGGGCAATTGACGCCGGCAGCAGCCGCCGTTCGCGCCGCCTAATAGGCGCTCGCCTGATCGAGCGCGGCGATATCCTCGCCCGACAGAGTGATATCCGCAGCTTTGAGAATATCGCTCAGCTGCGCCAGGTTGGTCGCCGAGACGATCGGCGCCGTCACGCTTTTGCGGGCGATCAGCCAGGCCAGCGCCACTTGCGCCGGCGTCGCGCCGTTGCGCGCGGCCGCGGCCTCGAGCGCCTTGAGAATAGCGAGCCCGCGTGCGTCGAAATAGGCCTTCACCTTGGCCCCGCGCGCCGGGTTCCTGGCCGCGTCGTCGGCCGTGCTGTATTTGCCGGAGAGAAAGCCCGAGGCCAGCGCATAATAGCAGATGACGCCGAGGTTCTCCGAAACGCAGATCGGCTCGTAGTCCTGCTCGAAGGTCCGGCGGTCGTGCAGGTTATAGAGCGGCTGCAGGCTCTGGTAGCGCGGCAGGCCAAGCGTCCCGCTCGCCGCCAGCGACGCGTTCAGCCGCGCCGCCGAGACGTTGGAGGCGCCGATCGCGCGCACTTTGCCTTGCGCGATCAACTGCGCGTAGGCGGCAAGCGTTTCCTCGACCGGCGTCACGTCGTCGTCGAAATGGGTCTGGTAGAGGTCGATGCAGTCGACCTGCAGTCGCCGCAGCGACGCTTCCGCCGAGCGCAGGATGTAATCCTTCTTCAGGCATTTGCCGTCACCCATGTCGGAGCCGACCTTGGTGGCGATGACGACGCGGGCGCGCTTGCTGCTCGATTTCAGCCAGTCACCGATGATGGTTTCCGACTCGCCGCCGCTGTGGCCCGGCGCCCAGCGCGAATAGCTGTCGGCGGTGTCGATGGCGTTGAAGCCGGCATCGACGAAGGCGTCCAATATCTTGAATGACGTCGCCGCATCCGCGCTCCAGCCGAACACATTGGTGCCCAGCATGATCGGCGCGATGGAAAGGCCGGAGCGGCCGAGCGGGCGCAATTCCATGGGTAGCCGTCTAGCGCATGCTGGCGTTGAACGTGTCGAGCGCGGCCTGGCCGGGGCAGAGCTCCTTCTCGTTCAGCGCATTGAGCGGCGCGTCGACCGTGTGCAGATGCGCGTGCAGGTCGTCGGAGTCCTTCTCGACGTGGAGCAGGCCGGTGACGATCTGGCCCTTGGCGGCATGATGCTGCAGGAAGCCGAGGGCGGCGGAGCGGTCGTGGACGTCATAGTCGGCGTCGAGCTTGCGCAGCGCGATGGTCGAGCCGTCATGCTGCTCGACGATTTCGACCGTACCGGGGGCGTATTTCACTTCGATCGGCATCCGGCTGGAAATGACGTCGAGCCGGTTAACCGCCTCATTGTGCTCGCGCACGAAATCGAAGCTCTTGGTCGAGCCGGCGTGGTTGTTGAACGCCACGCACGGCGAGATGATGTCGATGAAGGCCGCGCCGCGGTGCGAAATCGCCGCCTTGATGATCGGCACCAACTGATGCTTGTCGCCGGAGAAGGAGCGGGCGACGAAGGAGGCCCCTAACTGCAGCGCGATCGCCGCGAGATCGATGGAATTGTCGGTATTGGTGACGCCGCGCTTGGATTTCGAGCCGCGGTCGGCGGTGGCCGAGAACTGGCCCTTGGTCAGGCCGTAGACGCCGTTGTTCTCGACGATATAGGCCATGTTGACGCCCCGCCGCAGCGCATGGGCGAACTGGCCGAAGCCGATCGAGGCCGAGTCGCCGTCGCCCGACACGCCGAGATAAATGAGGTCGCGGTTGGCGAGATTGGCGCCGGTCAGCACCGACGGCATACGGCCGTGCACCGAATTGAAGCCGTGCGAATTGCCGAGGAAATAGGTCGGCGTCTTCGACGAGCAGCCGATGCCGGAGATTTTCGCCACGCGGTGCGGCTCGATCGACAATTCGAAACAGGCCTGGATGATCGCGGCGGTGATCGAATCGTGGCCGCAGCCGGCGCACAGAGTCGACACCGTGCCTTCGTAGTCGCGGTGGGTGTAGCCGAGATCGTTCTTCGGCAGATTGGGGTGATGGAATTTCGGCTTGGCGAGATAGGTCATGAATTCACCTTGAGCGGCGTAACCTTGAGCTGGTCGAGATGGTCGCCGATGGCTTTGGCGATGAAGCGGGCGGTGATCGGCGTGCCGTCATAGTGCAATATCGGCACCAGCCGCACCGGATCGATGCCGCATTCGTTGACGATCAGCGAGCGCAATTGCGCGTCGCGGTTCTGCTCGACGACGAAGACGAAATCGTGGTCGGCGACGAAACTGTTGACCGACGAATGGAACGGAAAGGCGCGCAGTCGCATGCGGTCGAGCGTATGGCCGCGGCTTTCGATCATGTGGATGGCTTCGTCCATCGCCGGCGATGTCGAGCCGAAATAGATCACGCCGTATTTGGTCTGGTTGACCGAATTGGACTGCAGCGGCCGCGGCACCAGATCCTTGGCGGTGTCGAACTTGCGCACCAGCCGCTGCATGTTGTCGACGTAAGGGGCGCCTTCCTCGGTGTATTTGGCGTAGCGGTCGCGCGAGGTGCCGCGGGTGAAGAACGAGCCCTTGGTCGGATGCGTGCCGGGATAGGTGCGGTAGGGGATGCCGTCGCCATCGACGTCGAGATAGCGGCCGAAATCCTTGCCGGCTTCCAGTTCCTCGGCAGTCATCACCTTGCCGCGGTCGAATTTGCGGGCGTCGTCCCAGACCAGCGGCCGCGACAGATGATGGTTCATGCCGATGTCGAGGTCCAGCATGACGAAGATCGGCGTCTGCAGCCGGTCGGCGAGATCGAAGGCGATCGCGCCGAACTCGAAAGCTTCCGCCGGGTTCTCCGGGAACAAGAGCACATGCTTGGTGTCGCCGTGCGAGGCATAGGCGCAGGAGATGATGTCGCATTGCTGCGTGCGCGTCGGCATGCCGGTCGACGGGCCGGCGCGCTGCACGTCGAAGATCACCGCCGGAATTTCCGCGAAATAGGCCAGGCCAATGAATTCCTGCATCAGCGAAATGCCGGGGCCGGAGGTGGCGGTGAAAGCGCGGGCGCCGTTCCACGAAGCGCCGATCACCATGCCGATCGAGGCCAGTTCGTCCTCGGCTTGCACGATGGCGTATTTCGCCTTCTTGGTTTCCGGATCGATGCGCAGTTTCTCGCAATACTTGGTGAAGGCGTCGGCCAGGCCGGAGGAGGGCGTGATCGGATACCAGGCGCAGACGGTAGCGCCGCCATAGACCGCGCCCAAGGCCGCGGCCGCATTGCCTTCGATGAAGATGCGGTCGCCGACCTTGTCGGCCTTCCTGACGCGCAGTCCGATCGGGCACTGCAGATTGAGGATGGCGTAGTCGCGGCCGATATTGAGCGCCTTCAGGTTCGGCTCGATCAGCTTTTCCTTGCCCTTGTACTGCTCGCCGATCAGCTTCTCCAACGCCGTCATATCCATGTCGAGCAGCGCGCTCAGCGCGCCGATATAGATGATGTTCTTGAACAGCTGGCGCTGGCGCGGGTCGGTGTATTCGCGGTTGCAGATCGCCGTCAGCGGCATGCCAATGACGGTGATGTCGGCGCGGAATTTCGAGGCGGGCAGTTCCTTGGTCGAATCGTAGAACAGATAGCCGCCGGGCTCGATCGACGCGATGTCCTTGTCGAAGGTCTGCGGGTTCATCGCCACCATCAGGTCGCTGCCGCCGCGGGCGCCGAGATGGCTGGCCTCGGTGACGCGCACCTCGTACCAGGTCGGCAACCCTTGAATGTTGGACGGAAAGATGTTGCGCGGCGCCACCGGCACGCCCATGCGCATGATCGCCCGCGCGAACATCTCGTTGGCGCTAGCGGAGCCCGAGCCGTTGACGTTGGCGAAACGAACGACGAAGTCGTTTACGCGGCTGATCGGCGATGCGCTGGATTTGGCGGTCGGCATGAATTCCCTGCGTAGGTGATTTCGAGCAAGAATTTCTGCATGTCCCAGGCGCCGGTCGGACAGCGTTCGGCGCACAGGCCGCAATGCAGACAGACGTCTTCGTCCTTGATCATGGCGCGGCCGGTCTTGAGGCCGTCCTGAACATAGAGTTCCTGGGTGAGGGTCGTGGCCGGCGCGGTCAGCCGGGTGCGCAGCTCGGCTTCCTCGCCGTTTGGCGTAAAGGTGATGCAGTCCATCGGACAGATGTCGACGCAGGCGTCGCACTCGATGCACAACGGCGCGGCGAACACGGTCTGCACGTCGCAGTTCAGGCAGCGGCCGGCTTCCTTGAGCGCCAGGCCGACGTCGAAGCCGAGCTCGACCTCGGACTTGATGTCCTTGAGCGCGACGCTGAGATCGCGATGCGGCACCTTGTAGCGCTTGTCGAGATCGATCTCGTTGTCATAGGACCATTCGTGAATGCCCATCTTCTGGCTCATCACCTCGACCGCCGGCTGCGGGCGGTCGGCAATGTCCTCGCCATTGAGCATCTTGTCGATCGATACCGCGGCCTCGTGGCCGTGCGCCACCGCCCAGATGATGTTCTTCGGGCCGAAAGCGGCGTCTCCGCCGAAGAACACTTTCGGGTTGGTCGACTGAAACGTCTTCTCGTCAACCTTCGGCATGTCCCATTGGTCGAATTCGATGCCGGCGTCGCGCTCGATCCAGGGGAAGGCGTTCTCCTGGCCGACCGCGACCAGTACGTCATCGCAGGGGAAATGCTGATCCGGCTCGCCGGCATTGACCAGTTTGCGGCGGCCCTTGGCATCGAACTCGGCCTTCACCTTTTCGAACACCACGCCGGTGAGTTTGCCGTTGGTATGGGTGAATTCCTTCGGCACCAGGAAGTTATGGATCGGGATGCCTTCGTGCTGGGCGTCTTCCTTTTCCCAGGGGGAAGCCTTCATCTCGTCGAAGCCGGAGCGCACCACCACCTGCACTTCGTCGCCGCCGAGCCGGCGCGACGAGCGGCAGCAGTCCATCGCGGTGTTGCCGCCGCCGAGCACAATGACGCGACGGCCGATCTTGGTGATGTGGCCGAACGATACGGAGGAGAGCCAGTCGATGCCGATATGGATATTGGCGGCCGCTTCCTTGCGGCCGGGAATGTCGAGGTCGCGGCCGCGTGGCGCGCCGGTGCCGACGAAGATCGCGTCCCACCCTTCGGCCAGCAGCGCCTTCATCGAGTCAATACGCTGGCCGCCGCGGAAGTCGACGCCGAGATTGAGGACGTAATCGGTTTCCTCGTCGATCACCGAATCCGGCAGACGGAATTTCGGAATCTGCGTGCGGATCATGCCGCCGGCCTTGGCGTCGGCGTCGAACACGGTGACGCTATAGCCGAGCGGCGCCAGATCGCGCGCGACGGTGAGCGAGGCGGGGCCGCCGCCGACCAATGCGACGCGCTTGCCGTTGCGGCGCTGCGCCGGCTTCGGCATGCGCGCGGTGACGTCTTCCTTGAAATCGGCGGCGACGCGCTTCAGGCGGCAGATCGCCACCGGCTCGTCTTCGACGCGGACGCGCCGGCAGGCCGGCTCACAGGGACGGTCGCAGGTGCGGCCGAGAATTCCCGGAAACACGTTCGACTTCCAGTTCACCATGTAGGCGTCGCCGTAGCGCCCGGCGGCGATCATGCGGATATATTCGGGAACGGGCGTGTGCGCCGGACAGGCGTACTGGCAATCGACGACTTTGTGGAAGTATTGCGGGTCGGAAATGTCGGTGTTCTTCATTACGTCCTCAAAACGCGGCCGCAAGTGAGCTCTGTACCAGCGGGTCGCGTTGCGCCTCGACGGGGTGATTTCCCCTGGTTCGGCCTTGTTATCCGGCTCGATTCCAAGCGGGATATTATTCATTAGAACCGCGTTAGGCTACCTATCCTTCCGTCATTACCGAGGCCTATCAACGACATGTGCGGAGCGTCTTTTCGCGCTCGGAAACTGACATTGGCCTGGCATGCCACACAGTTTATCGCAGCGCGGCATATCCGTTTGGCGACCGGAAGAGGGCCTTTTTGCGGTCAAAGTCGAGATATTATTGCGCCGCACAATACGGTTTCAAACCGGCGCCGGACCCGCTATGCATCCTTATGTGACGCCTTGCGGCCATTAACCGCGCACAAAAAGTTGCTCAAAAACACCGCCTAAAAAGATCGCCAAAGACCGCCATGAAGCTGATCCTTTTCGACGTCGACGGCACGCTGATGGACAGTCAGCACATGATCTGCGCTGCCATGGAATTGGCCTATCGGGGGCAGGGCCTTGCCTGTCCGCCGGCTGATGCCGTGCGCGCGATCATCGGCCTGTCGCTGACGAATGCCATGCAGCAATTGTCGGCAGGCGCCGACCATCCGATCGAAGGTCTGGTGGCGGGCTACAAGGAGGCCTTCTCGATCATGCGCGCGGCCGGCGAATGGAAAGCGCCGCTTTTTCCCGGCGCGCGCGTCGCGATCGAAAGCCTGCGACGGCGTGACGACGTCGTGCTCGGCGTTGCCACCGGCAAGTCGCGGCGCGGCGTCGCGGCGATGATCGAGACCCACGCGCTCGACGGCGTGTTCATCACGATCCAGACCGCCGACACCGCGCCGTCCAAGCCGCATCCCGGCATGGTGCTGGACGCGATGCGCGAGACCGGCATCGGCCCGGAAAATACCGTGGTGATCGGCGACACCGTGTTCGACATGCAGATGGCGAAAAGCGCCGGCGCCGCCGCGCTCGGCGTCGCCTGGGGCTATCATCCGGTCGCCGATCTGCACGCGGCCGGCGCTCTGTCGGTGCTCGAGGATTTTAGCGCGCTCGATCCCGCGCTCGCCGCGTTGTGGCCGGCGGCAAACGTGAATGTGGACGCCGGTCATGCGTGAATTCATCGAAGAGATCTTCATCAACCAGCCGCTCGATCCGATGGTGTCGGCGCGCCAAGGCGCGCGCGCGTCCTTGCGCAAGCGTTTCTACAAGCAGGCGCAAATCGGCGAGAATACCGGCGAGGGTTTCCCGCTGCTGCTCGACGGCAAGCAGGTGATGACGCCGGCGCGCAAAGCCCTGGTCGCGCCGATGCGCGCACTGGCCGAGGCTATCGCGCAGGAATGGGAAGCGCAGGCCGAGGTGATCGATCCCTTTGCCATGCCGCTCACCCGTCTCGCCAATGTCGTCATCGACGCCATCGCCAGGAAGCCGGCTCCGGTGCACGACGAGATCGTGCAATATCTCGGCTCCGATCTTGTCTGCTATCGCGCCGACACGCCGCCCGGCCTGGTCGAGCGGCAGAGGCAAGAATGGGATCCGGTACTCGCATGGGCGCGTGACGCGCTCGGCGCGCGCTTCATCCTGATCGAAGGCGTCGTCTATGCGGCGCAGCCGGAGCAGGCGATTTGGGCCGCCGCCGCCAGCATCCCCACCGACGCGTGGCGGCTCGGCGCGGTCGCCTCGATCATGACGCTGACCGGCTCGGCGCTGATCGGGCTCGCCGTCAATGCCGGCGCGCTCGATCCGGCCGCCGCCTGGAAGGCTGCGCATGTCGACGAAGACTACCAGATGTCGCAATGGGGCCTCGACGACATGGCGCTGGCGCGCCGCGAAGGCCGCTTCGCCGAGTTCATGGCGGCGGTAACGGTGCTGAAGCTTCTCGACTCGTGATAGAACCCTCGCGCCGGGAACGCCGGCGGGGGCAATTCATGAAAATCACGCTCGATCTTTCCAGGCTGGTCGAAGACGGCAAACTGACGCCTGAGGAGGCCGCGCGGCTCAAGGGCCTGGCCTCGTCGGAGGTCGGCACGCTCGCGTTCAACATCCTGATCGGTTTCGGCGTCTGCGCGGTCGCCGCCGGCGCGGTGGCGCTGGTGCCGACGCCGGCAACCGCGGTGGCGATGGGCCTGGCGCTTTTCGCCGGCGGCTTTGTCGTCGTGCGGCAGCCGCCGTGGCTTGTGCTCGGCGAGATCTGCCTGATCGTCGGCGCGCTGATGTTCTGCGGCGGCGTACTGGCGCTGGGCGAAGGATCGCTGCAATCGACATTGATCGTCACTGCGGCCTTGACGCTGGCCGCGATCGCCGCGCGCTCCAGCCTTCTCATGTGCTTTGCGGTTCTGGGTGCGTCCGCCTGCCTCGGCGCCCGCACCGGCTATGCGCATGCCACCTATTCGCTGGCGATCTTCGAGCCGACCTTGACCGTCGTGCTGTTCTCAGTGCTCGCCTATCTAGCCTTCATCGCGTCGAAGCAAGCGTCCGCAGGTTATGAGCGCATCGCGCTGGCCGCCGCGCGCATGTCGATCGTGCTGGTCAATTGCGGCTTCTGGATCGGCTCGCTGTGGGGCGATCCGTTCTTTCTTTTCCACGGCCAGCGCGTGCCGCCGCGCTCGACCGCAAACATTGAGATACTGATCCCGGCTTACGCCTTCAGCATCGCCTGGGCGGTGGCGCTGGTCGCGGCCTTGCTGTGGGGCGTGCGCTCGGGCCGGGCATGGCTGGTCAACGTGGTGGCGGTGTTCGGCGCCATCCACTTCTATACGCAGTGGTTCGAAAAGCTCGGCGCCACGCCGCTGTCGGTGCTGGTCGGCGGCGTCGTGCTGCTGTTGGCGGCGATGGCGCTGCGCCGGTTCAATCGCAAGCCGGTTGAAACGGCGCCGGCGCCACCATAACGAAACTAATGCCCGCTGCCGTCGCCCTTGCGGCCGGCCTCGAACAGGAACCAGGCGCGCTTCTCGGCCTGATCGATGAAGTTCTCCAAGAGGCTCGCGGTCGCGACCTCGTCGTGGTCATCGCAGA
>JAQSCR010000556.1 GCA_029945495.1 Pseudolabrys sp.
TACCGATAGAAGAGCGCGACGGCGATGAACTCTCGCACATCAGCGGCCGGCTGCCGGACGGCACCGTCGTTCGGGTGGATATCGCGCCGCGCGGCAGCGCGATGGCCAATTTCGCCTTCGACGTGACGCCGGCGCATCTGGTGACCGGGCTTATCACCGAGCGTGGCATTTGCGGCGCCAGCCGCGACGGCTTGCGCGCCATGTTTCCCGACCGCGCTTCAGGAATTTAACGGCGACATATGCAAAACCTTTGGTCGGACAAAGATGCCCGCGCCGCGGTGAAGCATTACGCCAAGCAAGGCGCCAATGCCGATGTCGCCCTGCGAACCTATACGACGCGCCTTTTGGGCGGCGAGCCGCGCCTGGTGCAGCACGGCGGCGGCAACACGTCGGTCAAGACAACCGTCACCGACCGCGTCGGCAACAAGATCGACGTCCTGTGCGTCAAGGGCTCGGGCTGGGATATGGCAACCATCGAGCCCGCCGGCCTGCCGGCCGTGCGCCTCGAGGTCCTCCTTCAACTCGCCGGTCTCGACACGCTGGCCGACGAGGACATGGTCAACATCCAGCGTGCTAATCTGATCGACAGCGCGGCGCCGACGCCGTCGGTCGAAGCGCTGCTGCACGCTTTCATCCCGCACAAATTCATCGACCACACCCATGCCAATGCCGTCCTCGCGCTATGCGACCGGCCGGGTGGCCTGCGTCTGTGCCGGGATGTCTTCGGCGCGCGCGCGCCTGTCGTGCCCTACGTCATGCCGGGCTTCGCGCTGGCCAAAAACGCCAAAGACGTGTTCGAGGCTAACCCGGATTGCGAAGGCCTGATCCTGCACAAGCACGGTATCTTCACGTTCGGCCGCACCGCGCGCGAAGCGTACGACCGCATGATCGCGCTGGTCAGCCTCGCCGAACGGCAGTTGCGCAAAGCCGGCGCCAAGCGTCCGGCGCCGGCCAGATTGCCGAAGGACCTTGCGTCGGCGACCGAGATCGCGCCGATCTTGCGCGGCCTGGCCGCCGCGCCGCTCGATCGCGACGAAGGCCGCTGGACGCATGTCGTCCTCGATCACCGCAGCGGCCGCAATATTCTCGATTATGTGAATGGCCGGGCGCTGGCACGCTACAGCCAACAGGGCCCTGTGACGCCCGATCACGTCATTCGCACCAAGCCGCGCCCGCTCATCCTGCCCGCGCCGGAGCACGGCAGGCTGGACGACTTCACTGCTGCGGCGCGCACGGCCATGGACCAATATCAGGCGGCCTATCACGCCTATTTCAAGCGCCACACCGCGCAGGCACATCCGAAAAAGAAACCGCTCGATCCAATGCCGCGCGTCCTGCTGGTACCGGGCGTCGGGCTGTTCGGCCTGGGCGCGACCGCCAAGGACGCGAGCATCGTCGCCGACATCGCCGAGACCTGCGCGTCGGTCGTGCTCGACGTCGAATCCGGCGGCCGTTTCGAAAGCCTCGACGAGCGCGATCAGTTCGATATGGAATACTGGTCGCTGGAACAGGCCAAGCTGGGCAAGCGTGTCGACAAGGCATTGCAAGGCCAGGTCGCGGTGATCACCGGCGCCGCTGGCACGATCGGCGCCGCGACCGCCGCCGCGTTCAAGCGCCAGGGCGCCGAGGTCGTGCTGCTCGATCTTGACGGCGATGCCGCACGCGCGGCTGCAAAGAAGCTCGGCGGACTTGGCCTGCCCTGCGACGTGACGCAGAAGAAGTCGGTCGCGGCGGCTTTCGACGCCGTCGTCGCTGCATACGGGGGGCTCGACATTCTGGTGTCGAACGCGGGCGCCGCCTGGACCGGTCGAATCGGTGAAGTCGGCGACGACATCTTGCGCAAAAGCTTCGAATTGAACTTCTTCGGCGCGCAAAATGTGGCGCAGGCCGCCGTACGTATCATGCGCGCGCAATGCAACGGCGGCACGCTGTTGTTCAACGTCTCCAAACAGGCGGTCAATCCGGGGCCGAATTTCGGTCCTTACGGCCTGCCGAAAGCCGCCGCTTTGGCCTTGATGCGGCAATATGCCGTCGACTACGGCGCCGACGGCATCACGTCCAATGCCGTCAACGCCGACCGCATCCGCTCGGGGCTGCTCACCGGCGACATGGTGAAATTGCGGTCCAAAGCGCGCGGCGTCAGCGAACGCGACTATATGGCCGGCAATCTGCTGGGCCGCGAAGTGCGCGCCGACGACGTCGCCGACGCGTTTGTGTCGTTAGCGCTGGCGCGCAAGACCACCGGCGCGGTGCTGACCGTCGATGGCGGCAATATCGCGGCCGCGATGCGATAATGCCGGCGCGCGCTAGATCCGCCGCAGCGGATTGGTCAGCGCCAGGAAAAATCCGCCGGCGGTAAACACCGCCATTAGCAGAAACGCAGCGCGGAACGCGTCGGCGATATCGCCTTGGATGGCGGCGAGTTGCACTTGCGAAAGCGTGGCGCCGGCATTCTTGGCGTGCTCGACCATCGCGGCGAACACCGCCGCGGCGTCCGGATTCTTGATCGCCAGCGTGGCGAACAGCAAGGTCGCCACCAGCGCGGTACCAAAGGCGGCGCCGATCGAGCGCGAGAACTGCACCGAGGCCGCCGCCTCGCCGAGCCGCAACTGGCCGGCCGCGCTCTGCACGCTGACCTGCACCACGCCCATCACCGTGCCCATGAACAGGCCGGTGAGCAGCAGCAGCACCGCAAGTCCGGTGGTGCCGAGGCCGGACGCCCAGAAGGCGAGAACAATAAAATTGGCGGTGCACAAAGTGAGACCGACAATGGGAAATATGGTCGTCAGCCCGGTGGTGTTGACCAGCCGGCCGGTCACCAGCGAACCGGTGCCGATGCCGATGGTCAGCGGCACCAGCAGCAGCCCGGTGGTCGACGGCGTAAAGCCGCGCACCACTTCGAGATAGACCGGCAGAAACGTAATCAGCGACACCAGAGCCGCGCCGTGACAGGCGGCGAGCGCGTCGCTGCGCCAGATCGCCGGCTGGCGCAACAGCGACAGCGGGATCAGCGGCGACGCCGCGCGGTTTTCCTGACGCACCAGCAGCACCAGTGCGATTATTCCGATAGCCAGCAGAACGCCGCCAAGCGGCAAACTCGAAAGTTCGACATGCTGCACCTGTTCGAGCGCCAGCAAGGTGGTGGCGACGAACAGCGTGAAGAAGAACAATCCGCCCGGATCGGCGCGCCACGGCAATCGCTCGATCGCCGGATTCGGCAGCCGCGTCGTCAAATACATCGCGCCTATGCCGATCGGAATATTGACCAGAAAGATCGACTGCCAGCCGAAATGCTCGGTGAGAAAGCCGCCGGCAACCGGGCCGAAAGTATTGGCGCAGACCGCGACCGCGGCGAGATAGCCCTGGTAGCGCGCGCGCTCGCGCGGCGGAATCGTCTCGCCAACCAGCGCCTGCGACAAGGTCATCAGTCCGCCACCGCCCAGCCCTTGCAGCACGCGCGCCAGCGCCAGCAATTCGATGGTCGGCGCCATTGCGCACAGAACCGAGGCCACCATGAACACGGCGAGCGCATAGAACATCACCTTGCGGCGGCCGAAGCTGTCGCCAAGCCGGCCATAGATCGGCGCCGCGACCGTTGCCGCGATCAGATACGAGACGACGATCCACGACGCACGCTCGACCTCGCCGGTCGCCGCGGCGATGGCCGGCAATGCGGTCAACCACCGCCAGAAACATCGGCAGCATGATTGACGGAAAGATGGCGAGGAAGGTCGGGTGCTTCGCGCCGGCGGAGACCGCGGAGCGTTGCTGCTGATCGGTCTCGTTCGGCAAAGAAAAACGTCCTGAAAATTAGTGCGCCATCAGCACCGGCACGGTAGCATTGGCAAGAACATGGCGGGTGGCGCCACCGAAGATCATCTGCCGCAAACGGCTCTGCGTATAGGCGCTCTTGACCACAAGATCGCAACCCAGCGATGCGGCCTGCTCAAGCGTGATCTCGCCGATCGCCTCGGCCGAGTTGCGCTCGCTCTTCTTCAGCGTCAGCGCCTCGGCCTTGACGCCATTGCGCCGCAGGTGAAGCGCCGCCTCCTCGGCCGACGGCCCGGTGGTCGAGCCGCCTTCCACCATCAGCACCGTCACCTTGTCGGCGCGCTGCAGCAGCGGCAGCGCGAAGGCATTGGTATGGGCCTGCTCGGTGCTGCGGTTCCAGGCAACCAGAACATTGCGGCCGATGGTTTTGGGTGCCGTTTTAGGCACGATCAGCACGGGGCGTCCGGCATCGAACAAAGCCGATTCGAGCGGCGGCATGCGCGGGTTTTCCGCCGCCGGCCCCGGCCGGCCGAGGACGATCAGATCGAACACCCGGCCGTGACTGCCGATAAAGGCATCCTCCGCCGCGTCAGTGCGCGGCCAGCCATAGGAGAAGGTCGCCGGCGCCTGCCCGCCCAGCGGCACCTTGTGCGCCTGCATGAAGGCCTCGAACGTGGCCTTGGCCTCATTGGCGGTGTCGGGCTCAAAGGCGCCCGAAATCGCCAGGCTGGAGACGGGTTCGACCGTGACATACGTGCCGGGTGACGGCCGGACCGCGAAACCCTCCATATAGCTGTCGAAAGCCATCGCCATCAGGCGCGCCGCTTCCAGCACCGCCGGCATGGCGTCGTGGTCCTCGGTCGGAATCAGAATGGTTTTCATGGCGAAACCGTCCGGTTTGCTGTGGCAGGCCGGGAACAGGGCCGACACGGGCAGCTTAAATGCCGTCGCGGCAATAACCAGCCTTTATTGCACGTAACCAAGGGACAGAATTTGCCTCGGAAAACGTCATCATCGGCCGCTTCCCGCGGGTTGCAGCCGGAACTCCCCGAAACCGTCCGTTAACGCTGCCCCGGTAGCCTGCGATCGGTGAGGTATCGGGCAGAAGCCCGAGGCCCGGGGTCCCATGGTCCGAATCGATTTCAACCGCCTGCGTTTCCTCGTCATTGACGACAACGCCCACATGCGCCGGATTCTGCGTACGCTGTTGCACGGCTTTGGCGCGCGCGAAGTCTACGAAGCCGAAGACGGCGCGGCCGGCTTAGAGGCCTTCACGCACTACATCCCCGACATCATCATCACCGACTGGGCGATGCCGATTTTCGACGGCTTAGAGCTGGCGCAGATGATCCGGCAGCCCGGCGCCAACGCCAACCCCTACGTCGCCATCATCATGCTCACCGGCCATTCCGAAAAGAAGCGCGTCACCGCGGCGCGCGATGCCGGCGTCACGGAATTCCTCGCCAAGCCGATCTCGGCCAAGGGCTTGTATCAGCGCATCGTCAACGTGGTCGCCAATCCGCGCCCGTTCATCAAGACCAAGACCTATTTCGGCCCCGACCGCCGCCGCAACCCGAACCCGAACTATGTCGGCCCCGAACGCCGCAAGGGCGGCAAGGCCGACACGATCCGCCAAACCGCATTGCTCGAAAAAGTCCGCGCTCCAGGCTGACAAAGGCAGTCCAAACCATGGCTCCGCATAAGAACACGGCCGCGATCGCCACCTACGGCGATCATGAGGTCATCAAACCGGAAAACAAGCTGCGCAAGGTGGTGTCCGACACACCGTTCGTGCCCGGCGAGGACGATCCGGTCGCGCGCGCCGAACGGGCGCTGGCCGAACTGTCGGGCGAATTCGGCTCGATGATGGACGAGGAATGCGACCGCCTCGACAAGGAACGCCGCGCGGTGCTGGCGCAGGGCTTCACCATGGCCAATAAGGAACGGCTGTTCCACGCCGCGCACGACATCAAGGGCCAGGCCGCGACCTTCGGCTATCCGGCGGTGGCCGCCGCCGCCGACAGCCTGTGCCGGCTGATCGAATATACGCCGGATGCGACCCGCATTCCGGCCCGGCTGGTGGACCAGCACGTTGACGCGGTGCGCGCGATCTATCGCGAATATTCCCGCAACGACGCGCAGGATCTGGCATCGATGCTGACCGTTCGCCTGCGCGAAGTGACCGATGAATTCCTGATCCGCGAGAACCGCAACCGGCCGGATATTCTCGAGCAGATCACCGGCGGGCCGTCGATCGTCCCGGAATAGGCGCTCGCTTGTCCCGGGCGCAGCGCATCGCGTACGGTGCGCTGCCGAACCGGGATCGTCAAGAATTCTGAAGCTGGAACGGCCCCGGCTCAGCGGCGCACCACTCCGCTGCGCTACGTGCCGCACCGCGTCCGGGGCAAGAAGAGCTACGCCACCATCCGCGCGTCGGCGATCTGCGGCACGAACGTCTCATCCCGATCGTTGGCGACCAGGTCGTCGCAGAACATGCGGGCTTCCTCGCGCCCGGCCTCGACCGCGAAACGCCGCAACAGCGACAGCAGCGACGTCATCTCCTGGCTGCGCTCGGCCTCGCAGGCCGCCAGCACGCGCTCGACCATGCGGCGCTTGAGGCGCGACACGCCGCCCTGCTCGCCGACCAGAATGCCCTCGCGCAGCGCCGCGACCGCTTCGCGGAACGCCGGATAGGCGGCGCCCGGCAATCCGGCTTTGCCGAACAGCGCGCGGAAGCCGGAGATGTTCTTGTCGTGGATATAGCCGGTGACGCGGTCGATCGGCATGCCGGACAATTCCGCCAGCGCCTCTTCGAACAGCACGACATTGCCGGACAACAGCGCGCGCAGGATCATGCCGGCGGTGAGCTGGCCGCTCTTGCGCAGATGCTGCATCAGTTCGCCGACTTCCTCGTAAGGCGTCTCAGCGGCGAGCGCGAGTGTGGCCTTTTCGAGGGCCTCGCGCGCCGCGTATTCGGCGTGTTCCGGTCCGAGCCAATGGCGCGCGCTGACAAAGCCGGCGAGCGTCTGCGACAGCTTCGCCAGCAAGGCCTGGCGCGTCGCCATCGGCAGATCGGCGCGGCCTACCAGCTTTTCGCGGATCGGCGACAGATGGCCGAAACGCTCGACGATACGGTCGATCGAGAACGGCGCGATATCGGCGTCGGCATTTTCCAGGAGCGCCAGGCAGGCTTGCGCCGGCCCGACTTCGGCGATCGCCGCGGCAAGCGGACGCGACAGCAGCGCCCGGCCGGCAATGGCAATCTGCGCGTCGGCATGGCCGGTGGCGAACAGATCGACGAGGTCCTCGTCGCTTAATAGAGGCGAGCGCGCCAACAGCGGCAACGCCACGTCGGGCTGGTCGGCGGCCAGCGCATGCACCACGATCGGTGGCGCCTTCTGCGCGGAGGCGAAAACTTGCGACAGCGCGCCGCGCACCAGCGGCGAGGAATCGTCCAAGAGCATGATCATCGCGCCTTCGGCGGCGGCGAGATCGTCGGCGGACAGATCGGAATGGAGATAGGCGCGCGCCAGCGCGGAAGTCGCTTCGGCCCGCTCGCCCGCCGGCGCATGGCGGATCCATTGCAGAAACTGACGAACAATCATGACACGACCAAACGCTACAACAATCGCCGTCAACAGCGGCGACGCCAAAAGCCTATGTCAGAACACTTAACAAAGCGTTCACCATAGGAATTGATGAAACGTTAACGACGATTCTTGGGGGGTGCCGAGTGATTGACCGCGGCCGTCATAGCCCGGCGCGATGCGTCATCACGCCTTGCCGTTGAAAATCCCGCGCGCATTGGTGGCACCATCGGTGAACAGGTCGAGCCCGCGCCCGTTGCGCGTGGCGGCGGGCCGCGCGGCCGGCTCACCGGCGGCGGACGGCGTCCACAGATTGGCGACAGTCTGGCTGATCGCCTCCTCGCCGCGATCCGAGAACATGGCCTGAAATAGCGGCCTGGAATCCACAGGGGCCGCGGTCTTGCCGCGCGCGTCGGCGAGCGCCTGGGTGATGCCGGCGGTGTCGGGCGCACGCGCCGGCACCTTGACCGACGAATTGGCGGATATCGGAATAGCCGACAGGGTGATGGACGAGGTTTCCGCTGTAGCCGCCGGTGACGACGTCGCAGCCGTCGCATCGCCGCGCGACATCGACGCCACCGCCACAGTGCGGGCGTTGTCGAACTTGCCGGTCAGCTTGGCGTAAACCTCGCCGACGCTGCGCGCATTGCCCGCGCTGTCGTAGAAAATGCTGCGGTTGGCCGCCGCCGCCGCCGGAAACAGCCGGGCGGCATTGGCATCCGGCTGCGAGTCGGCGGCGTTGATCATCTTGCCGGCGCCATCGGGCCCGAGAAAATGCGCGATGTAGAGTTCGCCCTCGGTCGGACGGCGGCCGATCGAACCGGTCAGCTGAAAAGCGTTGGCGCGCGAGAACGCGCCCGCCATCATCGCGCTCGCTTCCGGATCGCTGCGCAGCTTCATGATCGCCGAGCGCATCCCGGGATCGGCGACCTCGTAGCGTCCGTCGCTGTTCTTGGAAATCGCGTCGGCATATTGGCCGTAGCCGAGCGAGGCGCCCTCCTGCTTGACGGTGCCGAGCCAGGTCTGGTCGATGAACTGGTAGAGGCCCTTGGCCGACGAGGTCGACGCCTGCGCCGACGGGTTGAGCCCGGACTCGATCTTGGCTGTGGTCAAAAGATATTGGAAGCTGATGCCGGTCGACTGCGACGCCTGCCGGATCGCGCCGGTGATCTGTGACGCCGGATTGCTGGAGACGGAATCGACGGCCATCGGGTTGCCCTTTAGGATAGCGCGCAGCGGCCAACAGGGCTGGAACGGACCTGTTGACCATGGGTAATTATGGTAAATGAAACGTTAACGGCGGGCGCTTTCGCCCGCTTTCCAAGTCCGGGAGACAGGCGAATGACGGCAGAAATTCAGCGGCACAAGCGCGGCGGCCTCTATTTCGAAGATTTCGAGGTCGGCAAGCTCTACGAGCACCGCTACACCCGGACCGTCACGCAGATGGACAACATGCTGTTCTCCAACATGACGCTCAATCCGCAGCCGCTGCATATCGACCGCCACTTCTGCGAGACCGAGACCGAGTGGGGCCAGCCGCTGATGAACTCGCTGTTCACGCTCGGCCTGATGATCGGCATCCAGGTGTCCGACA
>JAQSCR010000557.1 GCA_029945495.1 Pseudolabrys sp.
CGCCGGCGCGCCGCGCGGCGTCACCGTCGATCTGCTGCGCGCCTTTGCCGACACGCTCAAGCTGCCGCTCGACATGCAGCTTTATGCCAATTCGGGGCAGGTGACCGATGCGGTCGCGTCACGCGCCTGCGATATCGCCTTCATGCCGCGCGACGCCACGCGCGAGGGCAAGGTCGATTTCGGCCCGGCCTATTACTTCATCGCCTCGACCTATCTGGTGCCGGCCGGTTCAAACATTGCCTCGATCGACGAGGTCAACCGCGCCGGCATTCGCATCGTCGCCATCGCCAACACCACGACCGCGCGCAGCGCGGCGCGCACCGCGCCTTTGGCCTCGGTCGAGGAAGTGGCCGGCGTCGATCTGATGACGGCGCGCGCGCAGAGAGGCGAGGGCGATGCCTTCGCCCTGTCGCATGACTCGTTTGTCGGCATGTTGCCGCAGGTGCCGGGCGCGCGGGTGCTGCCCGGCCAGTTCCAGCAGACCGGCGTTTCGGTCGCGGTGCCAAAGGGCCGCCCTCGCGCGCTGCGCCTCGCCAGCCGCCTTTTGGAAGACGCCAAGGCGTCCGGCCTGGTGCGCCGCGCGCTCGATGCCGCCGGCTTCACGGACGCCGCCGTCGCGCCGCTGGCGCCTTAGGCGCGTTCCCTTAAATCCTCACCACCACATTGCCGATGGTGCCTTTTTCCACCGCCTCATGCGCGGTGGCGATGTCGTCGAGCCTGTAGGTCGGCTGCGCCACGCGGTTGACCAGTCTGCCCGCCTCGAGCGCGCTGGTGATGCCGGCAACGGCGCGGGCCCGCTCGGTGGCGTCGAGTTCATAGACCAGGAAGAACTGCAGTCTGATCGAATTGACCAGGCAGAAGGCCGCCGGGATCGCCGCTTCCGGCCCGGCAATGCCGTAAATGATTGCGCTGCCTTTCGGCCGCAGCACGCCGGGCAGCAATTTGGCGTTGGCGGTGATGTTCAACTCGATCACCGCGTCGACGCCGCGTTTGCCGGTGAGATCCATCACCCGCGCGCCGACATCCTCGGTCTTGTAGTCGATGCAATGGTCGGCGCCGGCTTCGCGCGCGATCTTGGCCTTGTCGGCAGACGAGACGGTGGCGATGACGATGGCGCCGCGCATCTTGGCGAACTGGATGGCGTATTGACTAACCGCGCCGGCGCCGCCGGAAACCAGCAGCGTCGCGCCCTTCACCGGCTCGGCGAGTTCGACAGCATGGAACGCGGTCATCGCCGGAATGCCGAGGCAAGCGCCTTCCTCGAAGCTGATTTTGTCGGGCAGCTTCACGGCCTGCGCGGCGGGGAGCGCGATGTATTCGGCGGCGGTGCCGAACGGACGTTTCCATTGCCCGTTCAAGATCCACACCCGCTCGCCGATGCGCGACGGCGCCACGCCGTCGCCAACCTGGTCGATGACGCCCGCGCCATCGCTCTGCGGGATCACCTGCGGCGCCGCCATCGGCCGGCCGCCCTGCCGCGATTTGACGTCGGACGGATTGACGCCGGAAGTGGCGAGCTTGACCCGCACCTCGCCGGGCCCCGCTGTGGGCGTGGCGATCTCACCGACGCGCATGACCTCGCGCGCCGAACCCTGGGCTTCGTAATACGCCGCTCGCATGGAAATTCCTCCGTTGCGTGCGACGATAGCACGCTCAGCCGCGAAGGAAATGCGAGGCGAATTGCGGAATCGCGAAACGTCGGACTCGTCTTCACGCGCTCGCGAACAAGGCTTCGGCGCGCACGCTAAGACGGGGCAAAATAAATTGGCGGCGTGTTCGCGAGGTCGAAACCTAGCCGGCGACGCGGGTCCATTCCGAGCGGGCGCGCTCGGTCAGGTGCTGCCATTTCACGCTGACGACGTCCCAATTGACCATCGGGCGCGGTGTGGCGGCCGACGATTCGGTCGCCACCGTGGCGTTGTGCTGATCGTAGAGAAAGGCGCCGCCGATCGTCAGCAGTGCGCCAAGAACGATGCCGAGCAGAAGCCGCATGACTATTCCCTCCCGTGAACCGCTGAAGAAACGCGGGGCGAGCGTCAGGGTTCCATCGATGCAAGGCAGTCATTAGTCGCAAACGGGTCTAATCTGCGTCGAATGCGGGCCCAATTGGCGGCATTCGGGCGGGGACCGGCTGGCTTACGGGCCGGCTTCGGGTGGGCTGGGGCGGGCCTGGCATTAACCAAAAGTGCTATATTAACTTATTGAAAATATTAGAGTTTTAAGCGAAAAAAGTTCGCGCTTTTTTGGAATTAACTGCTATATTGTTTGTATGAGTACACAGTCGACCAAGACCGCCCGGCGGCCCGCCAAGGCTTCCCGTCGAAACGGCAAAAAAGCCGCCAAAAGCGCTTCTGCGCATAAGAGCGCACGCACGCAGGCCAAAAAGCCGGTGTCGAAGACCGCGCGCCGCGTTCCCGCCACCACGACGCGCGGTGCGCGGCCCGCGACCGCGTCATTTGTCACACGCAGCGCCAGCGCCAAAACGGCGGCGGCGAAGTCCGTGACCAAGCCGGCGAGCAAACCCGCAGCCAAGAGCGCGACCTTGGCGGACAGCAAATTGCAGTCGAAGCCGGTCGGCAAGATTGTTGCCAAGACCGTTGCCAAGACCGTTGCCAAGACCGTTGCCAAGACCGTTGCCAAGGGCGCCGACAAGCCCATGGCGCCGGCCGCGCCAAAGACTGTCTCCAGCAACGTTTCCAAGATCGCCGCTCAGATCGCGGCCCGCATGGCTGCCGCCGGCAAGGAAGCCAAGAAGGCGACAGTCAAGCAGCCGGCGACGGCGCCGAAGATGATCCGCACTTACAGCCCGCCGGTGCAGCCGGCCGAGCCGGAAGCGCCGATCCTGCGCCACAAGTATCAGGTCGGCGAGACGGTTTATTTCACCTCGCCGAATTTCGGCCGCGCCGCCGCCTCCGGCACCTATATGGTGATCAAGCTGCTGCCGTCGGAAAGCGACGACTACCAGTACCGCATCAAGAGTTCCGGTGAGGCGTTCGAGCGGGTCGCCAAGGAAAGCCAGCTCGACCGCGTCTAGCGCAACCCGGATTGCCGACAGAGAGGGTCGGCAATGCCGTTCCTCCGTTCTTGCCCATCGTGCGTCCTTACCGTTCGTGAATGTGACGGCAGCAAGAGATCCATGACAAAGAAGATTTCTTCATCGCCAAAGCGCGGCAAGGCCGCGTCAAAGAAATCCGGCTGGGTCATCGGTCATGAGCGTTTCGCGAAAATCAGCGCCGTCGAAGGAATTGTTTTCACGCCGACCATGAAAACCCGCAAGTCGGAGCTTGACCGCGCCGGCGCGAGCGCCGAGGAGCGGCGGCAGGCGATCACCAAAGCGTATAAACGCTGAAACAGGTATGTACGAGGTACAGGACGATACCTACTGCTACCCAGGGACGACCGTCCTCAGAAACAAGCTCAATCTAAGAGACCCCGCAACCCTTCGCGACTTTGAAGCGGAAATCACGGACCAGCGCGCCTCGGAGCCGCTTCCGGATGGCGCATTTGACGTTGCGCATTATAAGGCGGTGCACCACCACCTTTTCCAGGATGTCTATGAATGGGCCGGCCTGACCCGGAGCGTTCGCATTTCCAAGGCAGGCAACCCGTTTTGCTTCCCGGAATTCATCGACCATCAGATGGAAGCGCTTTTTGCTGAACTTGCCGCCGGAGATTATCTCCGCCGGCTCGACAAGAATACATTTGCTAAGAAAGCAGCTCATTTCCTCGCCGAATTGAATGCCGTTCATCCGTTCCGTGAAGGCAATGGCCGCACCCAACTTTCCTTCCTGGCTTTGCTGGCCGAAGAAGCGGGCCATCCCCTCGATATGGACCGCCTCGACCCGCAAGGGATTCTCGACGCGACCATTGAGAGTTTCGGTGGCGATGAGGCCGGGCTCAAGACGCAGATTGCTTCCCTTCTCTAAAGCGCAGGGCCCGTGTAAGGTTTTGTACGACCAGACGTTTCGAAGGGAGGAGCACATGCCGATCTATGTCACGCAGGGGCGTTACACCCGCGACGCCATCAACGGCATGCTGGTCAAGCCCGAGGACCGCGCCGACGCGGTCTCGCGTCTGCTCGGCAAGGTCGGCGGCCGGCTGATCGGCTATTATCTCACCTTCGGCGACTACGACTTTCTGGCGATCGCGGAAGCGGCCGATAACACCCAGATGGCGGCGGTGCTGCTGGCGGCAGGCTCAGGCGGCGGCGTCACCGATCTCCGCACCACGGTGGCGATGACCTCGATCGAGGCGAAAGGCGCCTTCGCCGCCGCCAGCGATCTGGCGCCCAGTTTCAGGTCGGCCGGCGGCACCTGAGGCGCGGAATAAAACCGGGCACGCAAGCATTAGCATCACCGGCGACACGCTGCCGCGAACCGATCACATCGAACCGTTCACATCGACTATAAAACCACGCCAAGAAACAACACTAAAGGGAGAACTTATGCGCATCAATCTTCGTTCGATCGCCCACGCATTGCCGGTCATGCTGGCTATTGCCGTTCCCGGCCTCGTCGCCGCGCCGGCGCAGGCGCAAGTTTATCCGAACCGCACCGTCAAGCTGATCGTGCCGTTCGGCGCCGGCGGTCCGGCCGACGTCTATGCGCGCATCCTGGCCAAATATCTCTCGGATGAGACCAAGCAGGCCTTCGTGGTGGAAGACCGCCCCGGCGCCGGCGCCTTGATCGGCACCGATGCGGTCGCGAAATCGGCGCCCGATGGCTACACGCTGCTGATGATGTCGAACACCCACACCACCAACGAGTCGCTTCTGGCCAACAAGCCTTACGAACTGATGCGCGACTTCGCGCCGGTGGCGACCATCAACTATTCCGATCTGCTGATGGTGGTGAACCCGCAAGTTCCGGCCAAGAACGTCGCCGAATTCGTCGCGCTGGCCAAGAAGGAGCCGGGCAAGCTGAACTATGCCTCGTCCGGCCCGGGCACGCCGTACCACATGGCCGGCGAGCTGTTCAAAGCCATGAGCAAGACCGACATCGTCCACATCCCGCACAAGGCCTCCGGCGACATGCGCAACAGCGTCTTGTCCGGCAATGTGCAGATGATGTTCGACGCCATCACCGTCATGTCGGCGCTGGCCAAGGACGGCAAGGTGCGCGCGCTCGCCACCACCGGCGCCAAGCGCAATCCGCTGACGCCGGACCTGCCGACCGTCGGCGAAACCGTGCCGGGCTATGAGGCCACCATCTGGCTCGGCGTCATGGCGCCGAAGGCGACGCCGAAGGAGGTGGTTGCCTTCCTTAACACCGCCATCAATAAGGTCATCAATCTGCCCGAGGTGAAGGAAGCCTGGCTCAAGCAGGGCGCCATCCCGCTGGTCAAGACGCCGGTGGAATTCGATGCCTATCTGCGCAAGGACATCGACAAATGGGCCGAGGTGGTGAAGGTGTCGGGCGCTAAAGTTAAATAAGGAAACGATGGCGAATATCGACGTCTTGTTGAACCGGTTGCTGCGGCTGCTCGTGCCGGCGGTGGCGTTTGTCGCCGCCGGACTAGCGGTGGTCGCGGTGGTCGACCGGCTGGCCCAGAACAACAGTGCGGCCGAGCGCCGGGCGCTTGTTTCGCGCGGCGACCGGCTCACCGCGCTGGCGCTGACGCCGGGCTCGGCGCTCGCCTGTCTCGACAGCGGCGCCGGCGAGGCGGCGGAGACCGCCTGCGAGGCGGCGGTGTTCGCCAGCCCGCAGTCGACCGCCGCCGCGGTCGCCTATGTCGGCGCTCGCTTAAGGCTGCTCGCCGACGCCAAGGCGCTCGATCCGTCAGGTGACAGCTTTGCCGCCACGCGCCGCGCCATCGAGCTCGACCGTTACGGCATTGCCGCGCACGTTTTGGCCTCGCGCGACCTGTGCACGGCGGAGCGTTGCGGCGCCTTCGCGCTGCTTGCCGACACCAATGCGCTCAAGTCGAACATGAAGGCGCAGGCCTTCGACCAGTACGTCTCGCGCTATAGCGCGGCCTGGACTGCGCCGGTGGCCGCGCCCGCGCCGGCCAGCGTATCGGCGGCCCCGCCGGCGGAGCCGGCAAATCCGGTAAAGTCCGCGGCCGAGCCGGTCGCGCATCCGCTGTCGAGCAAATACACGCTGCCGTCGGCGGCCTCGATACCGGCGGTCAGCATCATGAATGCCGAGCCGCCGTTGCCGAAAGCCGCCGCCGACGCGCTCGCCGCGCAGTCCAAGGCGGAAGCCAGGCCTGACGCGCAACCCGACGCGAGGCCGGACAACGGCGTGCCGATGCCGCCAAAGCGTCCACAGGCGCAACCGGACTGATGCGCGCCGCCGCTCACGTTGCGCTACTATCCGGGCGCATCACCCGGGACCCGACATGTTCAAGACCGTTCTGATCGCCAATCGCGGCGAAATCGCCTGCCGCATCATCCGCACCGCCAAACGGCTCGGCCTGCGCACGGTCGCGGTCTATTCCGAGGCCGACGCCCAGGCGCTGCACGTCAAACTCGCCGACGAGGCACACCTGATCGGCCCGCCGCCGGCGGCGCAAAGCTATCTCTCGGCCGAGAAGCTGATCGCGGCGGCGAAGGCCGCGCGCGCCGACTGCATCCATCCCGGCTACGGCTTCCTGTCGGAGAACGCCGCCTTCGCGCAAAGCTGCGCCGACGCTCGCCTTGC
Organism: Pseudolabrys sp.; assembly: GCA_029945495.1. Classification (GTDB taxonomy): domain Bacteria; phylum Pseudomonadota; class Alphaproteobacteria; order Rhizobiales; family Xanthobacteraceae; genus Pseudolabrys. The sequence continues at coordinate 6,642 of JAQSCR010000557.1, forward strand.
CTTCATCGGCCCGCCGCCGTCGGCGATGCTGGCGATGGGGCTGAAGGACCGCGCCAAGGCGCTGATGGAGAAGGCGAACGTGCCCGTGGTGCCGGGCTATCACGGCGAGATGCAGGAGCCGAAATTCCTCAAGCAAAAAGCCTATGAGATCGGTTATCCGGTGCTGATCAAGGCGGTCGCCGGCGGCGGCGGCAAGGGCATGCGCCGCGTCGACCGTCACGCCGATTTCGACACCGCGCTGGAAGGCGCGCAGCGCGAGGCCAAAGCCGCCTTCGGCGACGCGCGCGTGCTGATCGAGAAATACATCACCGCGCCGCGCCACATCGAAATGCAGATCTTCGCCGACAGCCACGGCAACGCCATTCATCTCAACGAGCGCGACTGCTCGCTGCAGCGCCGCCACCAGAAGGTGATCGAGGAAGCGCCGGCCCCCGGCATGAGCGCGAGCTTGCGCGCCGAGATGGGCGCCGCCGCCGTCGCCGCCGCGAAAGCCTGCGGCTATGTCGGCGCCGGCACCATCGAATTCATCGCCGACGGCGCCGGCGGGCTGAAGAGCGACGGCTTCTGGTTCATGGAAATGAACACGCGGCTGCAGGTCGAGCATCCGGTGACGGAAGCGATCACCGGCCTCGATCTGGTCGAATGGCAATTCCAGATCGCCGCCGGCGAAAAATTGCCGCTGAAGCAGGATCAGGTGCCGCTCAACGGCCACGCGGTCGAGGCGCGGCTTTACGCCGAGGACCCCGAGCGCGGCTTTCTGCCATCGACCGGCAAACTGATCGCCCTGCAGTTTCCCTCCGGCGAGGGCAAAGGCCTGAATTTGCGCGTCGATACCGGGGTCGCCGCCGGCGACGAGGTGACGCCGTTCTACGATCCGATGATCGCCAAGCTGATCGCGCATGGCCGCAACCGCGAACAGGCCCTGAGCGTGCTCGCCAATGCGCTCGACGCGACGATCGTCGCCGGTCCCCGCAGCAATGCCGGTTTCCTCGCCGCTTTGTGCCGCGCCCCTGAATTTCGCGAAGGCTCCTTCGACACTGGCTTTATCGACGGCCATCTTGAGGAACTTGGCGCTTCTCCCCAAGGCATGGACAAGGCCGCCGCCGCTCTCGGCGCGCGCGAACTCTTGACCCGCGAGCGCAGCCGCATTGCCGCCGCGGCCGAACGCGAAGCCGATGCGGCGCGCTCAGCCCACATCTCACCCTGGGATGCCGATGACGGCTTCCAGTTGTCCGGCCCGCGCCGCCAGATCGTGCCGATCCTCGCCGACGGCCAGAAGGCGACCGCGCAGGTCATCCAGGAGCGCAGCGCCACCGCGGTCAGCATCGACGGCATCGCCGCGGCCAGCGACGCGGTCTATGTGCTGCGGCGCGGCCGCCAGACCAAGGTCGCGTTCCGCGATCTGTCGCTCGACGAAGGCGGCGACGGCGCCGGCGGCGGCATCGTCCGCGCGCCGATGCACGGCAAGGTGCTGTCGGTGCTGGTGGCGGAGGGCGCCGAGGTCACGCGCGGCCAGCGCCTCGCCATCATCGAGGCGATGAAGATGGAGCACACGCTGGTCGCGCCGATCGACGGCACGGTGAGCGAGGTCGCGGTCGCCAAGGACGATCAGGTCGCCGAAGGCGCCAAGATGATTTTGATTGTTGCAAAAGAGTAAGCCGGAAGAATTTCTATGCCTCTCCATCTGATCAAACTCTCGGTCGGCACCGATAGCGTTGCCGACCTTGAGCACTGGATCAAACTCAAGCTCAAGGAGCGCAAGGCCAAGGGGCAAAAGCCCGAGCGCGTGCACACCACGCGCATGGTGCCCAAGCGCGCCGAGGAACTGATCGACGGCGGCTCGATCTACTGGGTGATCAAGGGCCAGATCATGTGCCGCGAGCGCATTCTCGCCATCACGCCGTTTACCGACAAGGAAGGCATCCACCGCTGCAAGCTGGTGCTCGATCCCAAATGCGTGCTGGTCGAGCCGCGCCCGCGCCAGGCGTTTCAGGGCTGGCGCTATCTCGAGGACAAGGACGCGCCGCGCGATCTGTCGAAGGCCGCGCCCGGCGCCGCGGCGATGCCGGAACAGATGCGGCGGGAGTTGCGGGAGTTGGGGTTGTTGTAGGCATCGACTGTGCAACGAGCTCGGCGCGTTCCCTCTCCCTATGGGAGAGGTGAAGAAAAACCTCTTGACCAGCTAAAAGTCCTATGCTTATAGTCGTATCGTCCTGCTTATCGAGGGCGCTGTCATGAGGCGTCAGGATGGTGGAGCAGGGCGCG
>JAQSCR010000558.1 GCA_029945495.1 Pseudolabrys sp.
GTTGATATTCAGCTCACCGCCACCGTCAACGGCCGCAAGGTGTCGCGCGCCGCCAAGCCGCATCTGCGGCTGCTCGATTTCCTGCGCGACGACCTCAATCTGACCGGCAACAAGGAAGGCTGCGGCGCCGGCGAATGCGGCACCTGTTCGGTGTTCGTCGACGGCGTGCTGATGAAATCCTGCCTGATGCCGGTGGCGAAGGCGCAAGGCTCAGCAGTAGACACCATCGAGTCGCTGGCCAAATCCGGCGAACTCTCCGTGCTGCAAAAAGCCTTCCACAAGGCCGGCGCCAGCCAGTGTGGCTACTGCATTCCCGGCATGGTGATGGCGGCGACCGCGGCGCTGCGCGCCAATCCCTTCGCCGACCGCGAGGAAATCAAGGAACGGCTCGGCGGTAATATCTGCCGCTGCACCGGCTATCAGAAGATCTTCGACGCGGTCGAGCTGGCGCGCGACGTACAGAATGGCCGGCTGCCGGCGACAGCATTGCTCGAAACCGACACGACGGACGGCGACGTCATCGGAAAAAGCGTGCGCCGCATTGACGCCCCCAGCAAAGTGTCCGGCCGGCTCAAATATGCCGGCGACATGACGATGCCCGGCATGCTGCATGTGCAGGTGCTGCGCTCGCCGCACCCGCATGCGCGCATTGTCTCGATCGATACGTCGGCGGCGCTGGCGATGGACGGCGTCGAGAGCGTCATCACATCGGCGGACGTGCCCGGCCAGGACGGCTTCGGCGTGTTCGTGCATGACCAGCCGATCATGGCGCGCGACAAGGTGCGTTATGTCGGCGAGGCCATCGCGGCGGTCGCCGCCGAGGACGCGCTGACCGCCAAGCGCGCGGTGGCGGCGATCAAGGTGGTGTACGAGCCGCTTGCCGCCGTGTTCGGCCCCGACGAGGCGATGCGCGAAGGCGCAGCCGTCGTACATGATTATGCGCCCGACAATATCACCAAGCACATTCCGATCCGCGTCGGCGACGTCGAGGCCGGCTTTGCCGCCTCCGACCTCGTCGTCGAGGAAAGCTATTCGACCCAGGCGATCGAGCATGCCTATCTCGAGCCGGAAGCGGGGCTTGCTTACGTCGATCACGACGATGTGGTGACGGTGGTGTCGCCGAGCCAGAACATCACCCATCACCGCCATATGCTGGCGCGCATCATCGCCAAGCCGATCAGCAAAGTCCGCTTCATCATGAGCCCCGTCGGCGGCGGCTTCGGCGGCAAAGAGGATATGATTTATCAGGGCATGCTGGCGCTGTTGGCGATGAAGACCATGCGGCCGGTGCGGCTGGTGTTCACTCGCGAGGAATCGATCATCTCGACCGCCAAGCGGCTTCCGTCGCGCACGACCTTGCGCATGGGCGTGATGCGCGACGGCCGAATCAAAGCCTTGGCGATGCGCATGGTTTGCGACGGCGGCGCCTATGGCCTGTCGACCGAGGGCGTGATGCGCAAGGCGGCCATTCTGGCCGCCGGGCCTTATGCCATTCCGAATGTCCGTATCGATACGTATGGCATCTATACCAACAACACGCCGTCCGGCGCCTTCCGCTCGTTCGGCGCCTTGCAGACGCAATTTGCGACCGAGAGCCAGCTCGACATCATCGCCGAGCGGCTTGGGCTCGACCCGTTCGATATCCGCCGCATCAATGCGATGCGCGACGGCGCCATGACGCACACCAAGCAGAAGCTCGGCTCGGTCAGCCTGATGCGCGCGCTGGAGGCGGCCGAGCAGGCCTCCGGCTGGGAAGCCGGCGCGCCGACGGTGCGCGGCCCGACGCGCGGCGATCTCGGCCATGATGATGTGCGGCCGCCGGTGTCGCTCGGCACGCGCTTTGCGTCCGATCCCAGCCAAGAAGCGGCGGAGTAGCGACATGGCCCGTAAACGCGGACGCGGCATGGCAGCCTGCTGGTACGGAATCGCGCGCACGGCGACGGTAGACCGCGCCGCCGCCTGGGCGGAAATCGACGATGGCGGCTCGGCCAAGATCGTTACCGGTGTCACCGAAATCGGCGAGGGTATTCTCACCGCGCTGGCGCAGATTGCGGCGCATGAAATCGGCGTCAAGCCGGAGCATGTCGTCATTGGCGACAACGACACCGCGCGCGCGCCGGAAGCGGCGCATGCCGGTGCCAGCCGGCAGACCTACATGATCGGCAACGTGGTGGCGCTGGCCGCGCGCGAGGCGCGGCAACGGCTGGTCGACGTCATGGCCGCGATGTGGGATGCGCCGGCCGAGACCATTCGCACCGGCAATGGCGAGATCTGGGCTGAGAACACCAATCACCGCATCAGCATGGGCGAAGCTGTCGCTTGCGCCAAGAATCGCGGCGTGGTGCCGATCGGCTCCGCCACTTTCGGCACGAATACGACCGGAATCGCCGATGACAAAGGCGGCGACGGTTCCGGCCGGCCATGGCAGGCCTACGTTTTCGGCTGCCAGGTCGCCGAAGTTGAGGTCGATACCGTCACCGGCGAAGTGCAGGTGCTCGCGGTGTGGGCGGCGCATGACGTTGGCCGTGCCGTCAATCCGCAGGGCGTCGAAGGCCAGATCGAAGGCGGCGTCGTGCAGGCCATCGGCCAGGGGCTGATGGAAGACTACCAACTCAAGGACGGCCACACCTCGACGCCGGGCGTTGCCAAATACATTCTGCCGACCTCGCTCGACGTGCCGCGCGTCAATTCGATCATCATCGAGGACCCCGATCCGATCGGGCCGCTCGGCGTCAAGGGCATCGGCGAGCCGGCGATGGTGCCGACGATTCCCGCCGTGATGAACGCCATCTACGATGCCGTCGGCGTGCGTATTTTCGATCTGCCGGCGTCGCCGGAAAAAATCCTGCTGGCGCTGCGCGAGAAGGCGAAAAGAGAAAACGTCATGACTCAGGCGGCGGAATGATGCGATGAGCGCCGAACCAAACTCCGCTCATTCCCGCGAAGGCGGGAATCCAGGGACCAAAGACTGGGTCCCCGCTTCCGCGGGGACGAGCGGACAGGAACAGCCTTTCGCCGCCGACCTGTCGGCGATCCGCCGTCTCGCCGGCCTGTTGCCGGGCGCCTGGCCGGTCGCGGTCAACGTCGCGCGCGTCGCCGCCAGCATCCGGCCTAATCGCTTCGTCATCGAAGGCGGCGACGATACATCGATCACCATGCCGCGAACGGCGTTCCAGGTGGTCTATCCGGACGCGACCTTGATGATCGATGCCGGTCTCGACCGCGAGACCCACGATTCGTTCTCGGCGCCGGACAGACGCGAGCCGTATTTCCCCGAGGCCTTCGCGCGCCTGCGCAAGGCGCTCGACGCCGCGCGCATGATCGTGCTGACACATTTCCACGCCGACCATGTCGCCGGCGTGACGCGCGCTCCGAATTTCGACGAACTGGCACGCAAGACTTTCGTCAGCGTCGAGACCGCGCGCTGCCTGCTCAACACGCCGCATCGGCCGCATCTGGCGATGAGCGCCGAGCAAATCAACCGGTTCGTCATTTTCGACTATGGCGACTATTACCCGATCGCGCCGGGCATTGTCCTGATCAAGGCCGCCGGCCATTCGAGCGACCACCAGATGGTCTATATCGCGCTGCAGTCGGGCCGCGAAATCCTGCACAGCGTCGATGTCGGCTGGGCGCTGGCGAATATCGCGCAGGTCAAAGGCAAGGCGGCGCCCTGGGTCAAGGAAGACAAGGGCGCGGTGCTCGGCCAGCTGCGCTGGCTCAACAATACCCTGCGCAACGAGCGTAATATCTCGTTGCTGGTCACCCACGACGACGCGCTGATCGAAGCCGCCATCACGAGCGGCATGATCGGCGGCGAGCTGAAATGACAAAGTGAAAAAAAACGAAACACCAGGGAGGATAGCATCATGACACGAACGCGCAGCCACGGCCTTTTGGCCGTTTCGACCCTCTTGGCCTTCGCCGCGATGAGTTGGCCGGCGATGGCACAGAATTATCCGACGCGTTCGATCACCATGGTGGTGCCGTTCCCGCCCGGCGGGCCGAGCGACGTCGTCGCCCGCATCATGGCCGACGGGATGAGCAAGGCGCTCGGACAGAGCATCGTCATCGAAAATCTCGGCGGTGCCGGCGGCACTATCGGCACCGCGCGGGTCGCTACCGCCGAGCCTGACGGCTACACGCTGCTCGGCGCCAGCATGGGCTCGCATGTGTCGGCGCCCGCGCTGTTTCCCAATCTGCGTTACGATTCGACCAAGGACTTCGAGCCGATCGGCCTGACCTCGAATGCGCCGGCCGCGGTCGTCGCCCGCAAGGATTTCCCGGCCAAGGACTTCAAGGAATTCGTCGCCGTTCTCAAGAAGGACGGCGCGAGCGTCAAGCAGGCACATGGCGGCATCGGCTCGTCCTCGCACATGGCTTGTCTGCTGCTGACCGCGGAACTCGGCGTTCACCCGACGCTCGTCGCCTATCGCGGCACCGGCCCGGCGCTGAACGACGTCATCGGCGGCCATGTCGACTTTTTCTGCGAGCAGGTCGTCAGCGTGCAGGGCGCGATCAAGGGCGGCACGGTGAAGGGCATGGTGGTGTCGGGCAATAATCGCTCGCCGGCGCTGGCCGATGTGCCGTCGGCCAAGGAAGTCGGCGTGCCGGGGTTCCAGATCAATATTTGGAGCGCGATCTTTGCGCCGAAAGGCACACCGAAGCCGGTCGTCGCCAGATTGAGCGAGGCGCTCAACGCCACGCTGAACGATCCGGCGGTGGCGAAGCGCCTGCATGAACTCGGCGGCACTGTGCCGCCAGCGAGCAATCGCGGTCCTGACTTTCTTGCCCGGCAACTCACGGCCGACATTGCCAGCTGGAATCCGATCCTGAAAGCGGCGAACGGGAAGACCAACTGACGATGCTGACGCGCAATTCCGAGAACGATTCCGACCGTCAAGTGCGGGCGCGCGCCCGCGCCATTCACGCTGCCGGCGGGCTCGAGCCGGCGCTTCGCCTCGGCAGTGTGCCGAAGCTGATCGAGACGACGTTGTCGGAGGCTCTGGTACTCGGTCTGCTGAAGCAGGGGGTCGCTAAATATTTCGCCATCTTCGGCCACGGCTCGACTGATCTGGGCAACGTGTTGCGTGTCTATGAGGAGGAAGGCGCGACCCGCACGATCAATTGCCGCAACGAAGTCGAGATGGCGCATGCCGCCACCGCGCTGCGTTGGCAATACGGCGAACTGTCGGCGGTGGTCACTTCGATCGGGCCCGGCGCGATGCAGGCCTTCGCCGGTTCGCTGGCGGCGGCGTCGAACGGCGTCGGCGTCTATCACATCTATGGCGACGAGACGACCTTCGGCGAAGGCTACAATATGCAGCAGGTGCCGAAGGAGGAGCAGGGCGCCTTCGGCCGCATGACCGCGATCCTCGGCGGCTCCTACGTGCTGCATACGCCGGAGGCGATCCGCGATGCGTTGCGGCGCGGCGCGCTTGTCGTCAATCATCCGTATCGCGCCGGGCCGTTTTATCTGCTGTTGCCGCTCAACACCCAGCCGGCGCGGCTGACGGTCAATCTCGCCGGTCTGCCGGCGCGGCCTGCGTTGGCGAAAATGGCGCCGGCCGGCGATGCCGAACTCGATCAAGCGGCGGCGATGATCGTCAAAGCGAGTAAGATCGTCATCAAGGCCGGCGGCGGTACGCGCGGGCACGATGCCGCGGTGCGGCGACTCGCGGAAGCGTCCGGTGCGGCGGTGGCGCTGTCGCCCGGATCGACCGGCGTGTTGCCGGATGCGCACCCGCAGAACATGCATGTCGGCGGCTCGAAGGGTTCGATCAGCGGCAATTATGCAATGGCAGAGGCCGAGCTGCTGATCGCCATCGGCTCGCGCGCGGTCTGCCAGGCCGACTGTTCCGGCATCGGCTACAAAAACGCCAAGGCCGTGATCAACATCAACGGCGATCTCGCCGATAGTCTGCATTACAACAACACCGTGGCGCTGACCGGCGACATTGGCGTCATCGCCGAGCGGCTGGCGGCCAAGTGCGAGGCACTGAACGCTGCGCAGAACAAGACGGCGTGGCTCAAAGCCTGCGCGGCGAAGAAAGCCGAATGGGCAGCCTTCAAGCGCCAGCGTTTTGACTGTCCGCCCTTACCGGACGAAGTGTGGGGCAAGGCGGTGCTGGCGCAGCCGGCGGCGATCAAGATCGTCGCTGACTTTGCCAAGACTATCGACGCTGCCAAGTTCTTCGACGCCGGCGATGTGCAGGCCAATGGCTTCCAGATCGTCGAGGACGACAGAACGGGCGACACCTACACCGAGACCGGCGCGTCCTACATGGGCTTCGCGGCGAGTGCGCTGCTCGCCTCGGCGCTGGCAGATCGGCCGCGCTACTCGATTGCGTTCACCGGCGACGGCTCGTTCATGATGAACCCGCAGGTGCTGATCGACGCGGTCGAGCACAAAGTGCGCGGTATGATCGTCATCTTCGACAATCGCCGCATGGCGGCGATCACCGGGCTGCAGCTCGCGCAATATCAGGCGGAGTTCAAGACCAACGACCGCGTCGCGGTCGATTACCGGACGCTCGCGTCGGCAGTGTCGGGCGTGCAGGCGGTGTTCGGCGGCAACGATGCCGAGGCACTGCGCACCGCGCTGAAAGCCGCGCACGCGCATGACGGCCTCGCCGTCGTGCATGTGCCGGTCTATGCCGGCCCGCACGAACTCGGCGGCCTCGGCGCGTGGGGCCAGTGGAACGTCGGCAATTGGTGCGCCGATGTGCAGGGCGCCTGGATCAAGCAGGATTTATAGGCTTTTCGGCGCGCGGGAACTTTCCGCTTTGCCATCGGTTAGCTTTCGGAGTGCGCCCGCCGTCAAGCGGGCTCGCGGTAATTCGAGGAGTTCCCAGATGACCGACAAAGCAGCCGAAAAGCCGAAAGAGCACGCCGCCGAAGAGCGGACCCGGATCAAGAAGGAAGAAGACAAGGTCACCATCAATTCGGACGAGAGTTTTCCGGCGTCAGATCCGCCGTCGTTCAATCCCGGCATCACCGGCGCCGCCGACGTGAAGAAGAAGAAGCACTAGTTTCAAGCGGCCGATCAAACGAAAAATGCCCGGCAAATGGCCGGGCATTTTTTTGTGCGTTGGATTTATTGGTCGTTGGCGCGGGCGGCCTTCAAGTGCTGCACGACCTTCAGCCGCAGCGCCGCCTGCTGCTCTGGCGTCCATTTGCGGAAGCCCTCGCCGGATTTGAAGCCGAGCTTGCCGTCCTTCACCAGTTTTTCGAGATAGGGCGAAGGTCCCGGCCGGCTGTCGATGTCGCCCAGCACGTTCTGATGGATCGCCAGCGTGAGGTCGGTGCCGACCATGTCGGCATTCTCCAGCGGCCCGAGCACGGCAAGCCTGCGCCCGAAGGCCGATTTGATCACGCTATCGACGGTCTCGGCGTCGCAAATGCCGTTTTCGACCAGCGATATCGCCTCGCGCCACAGCGCGTGTTGCAGCCGGTTGCCGATGAAGCCCGGCACGTCCTTCTTCACATGCGCAGGCTTCTTGCCGGCATCGGCGTGCAGCTTCATGGTGAAGTCGACGGTCGCCGGGCTCGTCCATTGCGTTTCTATCACTTCGACCAAAGGCACCAGGAACGGCGGGTTCCACCAATGGGTGCCGAGCGCGCGCTCGCGTCGCGCCAGGTTCTGCATGATCGCGGTGATCGGAAGGACCGAGGTGTTGCTGGCCAGGATCGTGTCCGGCCGCACCAGCGGTTCGATTTCAGCGAACAATTTCTGCTTGAGCGCCAAGTCTTCCAGCACGGCTTCGACGACATAGTCGGCGCTGATCACAGCCTTGGCGATATCCGCTTCGGGCGTGACGCGATTCACGGCGCCTTCGTCGTCGCCGAGATCCTTGAGGTTGGCGACAATCCGCGCCTTGACGGTGTCGAGCGAGGCAGGAAACGCGTCGTAGATCGTAACGTCATGACCGGCGAGCGCGAAGACCTGCGCGATGCCGTGGCCCATCAGGCCGGCGCCGATGACGGCGATGCGCGCTTTGCTCATGATCAACCCGCCGTATAGCCGCCGTCGGCATAAAGAATGTGGCCGGTGTAGAAGTCCGACGCCTTCGAGGCGAGGAACAGCAGCGGGCCGGCGAGATCGGCCGGTTCGCCGAGGCGGCCTTTGGGCACGCGGGCGAGGAAACCGGCGCGCACGGTCTTCGCCCGTTCGGTGTCTTCATACATCCAGGCGGTGAGCGGCGAGCGGAAGACGGTCGGCCCCAGCGCGTTGACGGTGATGCCGGTGTCGCCCCATTCGCAGCCGAGCGCCTTGGTGATGCCGTCGACCGCCGACTTCGAGGCGCAATAAGCGGTGTAGCCGGCCGGATGGCCGAGCAGGCCGCGCGCCGACGAGGTGAGGATGACCTTGCCGCCGTCACCCTGCTTGAGCATCTGCTTGCCGGCGGCGCGCGCCATCAGCCAGGACTGGGTGACATTGGCGTCCATCACGTCGAGGAAATCTTCCGGCTTCTGGTCGACGATCTTGGCGACTTTGTTGAGGCCCGAAGCGACCACCAGGATGTCGAGCCGGCCGAAGGTGTCGACCGCGGCTTTGACGATTCTGTCGCAGTTTTCTTCCGAGCTCGGCCGCAGCGCCACGATCGCGGCCTTGGCGCCGAGCGCTTCGCACTCGGCGGCGACTTTTTTCAGCTCATCCTGTTTGCTCGCGGCGAGGACGACATGGGCGCCGGCGCCGGCCAAAGTCTTGGCCGACAGCGCGCCGAACGCGCCGGACGCGCCGGTGATGACCGCGACCTTGCCCTTGATGTCGAACAGTGACAGCGGGTTCTTCAGGAATGCTTCGGACATGGAGGTTTCCTCACTCTGTGTCCCGGGCGCAACGCAGCACGAAGTGGTGCGCTGCTGAACCGGGACACCGGTTAC
>JAQSCR010000559.1 GCA_029945495.1 Pseudolabrys sp.
AAGATCGGCAAGCAGCATGGCGCCGAACGGCACCGGACCAAGTCCGGCAAATTCGACGATCCGAACGCCCGACAGAGGACCCATGCGTTCGTTCCGCCGTCAGCTCTTGCCGCCGGCGCGCGCCGCACCGTTGAACAGAATACGAAAGAACATCTCGCCAAGCTGTTCCGGCGAGGGGTTGTCGCGCCGCAGCCATTCCAGCGTCCAGTTCATGGCGCCGAACAGAACATAGCGCAGCGCGTCGTCATCGACATCGTCGGCAAGCCGTCCGGCCTCGCGCGCCGTGCCGATCAACTTGCGCCAATCGGCCTCATAGCGTTTGCGCACCTTCCGCATGCGCAGCTTCATTTCGTCCGGTACGTGCGCAAAGCAACGGATATTCGCCGACGCATAGTCGCCGGAAACGTGCAGCGCCTGCAGATGCGCCTTGATGGCGACCGCGATGTTGTCGAGCGGATCGGCGCCTTCGGGCTGCGCTGCCATCGCTTTCTTGACGCCGTCGCGCACCCGCTCGATCCCCTCGGCCATGATCGTCTCGGCGAGTTCCTCCTTGGAGGCAAAATAGTAGTACAGGCTGCCGGCCTTCATTCCCATCGCCGCGGCGATGTCGCGCAGCGACGTCGAAGCATAGCCGTTCATCCGCAGAAGCTTCGCGGTCTGGTCCAGTATCTGACGCCGCGTGCCGTCGTTGTTATCCGGCTTTTCCGATTTGGCGGCGGAGCGGGGCATCGTCGTTTCCATTGTCTAGAGGCGGGGGCAGTCCCGCGAGGGAGAGGCCCGAAAGTCACATGGCGGACAAGACGCGGCACGGTTGATTTTGCCGCCGCATTATTCTAACTAATGTTAGACAGGTTATCAATCTCAATGATGCAGGTAGATTCGAGTTCACGATGGCGATCCTGACGAGTTTAGTCGACCCCGGCGCCGAGGCATTCAGGGCCAATTCCGCCATTTATGGTGGCCTTTTGGGCACGCTGCGCAGCCGCTACGCCTGGGCGCTGGCCGGCGGCGGCGCCCACATGGTCGACCGGCATCGCGCGCGCGGCAAGATTCCGGCGCGCGACCGCATCGATCTGCTGGTCGATCCGCAGACCCCATTTCTCGAACTATCGCCGCTCGCGGCCTGGGGGCTGTACGACAACAAGGTGCCGGCGGCGGGAATCGTCACCGGCATCGGCACCATCCGCGGTGTCGTCTGCATGATCATCGCCAACGACGCCACCACCAAGGGCGGCTCGTTTTTCAAGGAGACGGTGCGCAAGCACATCCGCGCGCAGGACATTGCGCTGGAGAACGGACTGCCGGTCGTTTATTTGGTCGATTGCGGCGGCGCCAATCTCTCGCAGGGCGACGAGGTGTTCCCGGACCAGGATCATTTCGGCGGCGCCTTCTATCGGCAGTGCCGGATGTCGGCGTCGGGCATCCCTCAGATCGCCGCGGTGTTCGGCGAATGCACAGCGGGCGGCGCCTATATCCCGGCCTTGTCCGACGAAATCGTCATGACGAGCGAGAACAGCAGCATCCATCTCGGCGGCCCGCAGATCGTCAAAGCGGCGATCAAGGAAATCGTCGATCGCGAGACTTTGGGCGGGGCTGAGATGCACTGCACCATCTCCGGCGTCGCCGATCATTTCGCGCGCGACGAGCGTGAAGCCATTGCCAAGACCCGCGACATTGTCGGCGCTCTCGGGCGCGTGCAAAAAGTATATGGCGAGGCGAAGCCGTCGCGGCCGCCGCTATACGACGCGGCAGAAATCCCCGGCATCGTCGGCGCCGACCTGACGCGGCCGTTCGACCAGCGGGAAATCATCGCGCGGCTGGTCGATGGCAGCGAATTCCATGAATTCAAGCCGGGCTACGGCGCGACATTGGTGTGCGGCTTTGCGCACCTGCACGGATTGCCGGTCGGCATCCTGGCGAACAACGGCGTGCTGTTCTCGGAATCGGCGCTGAAAGGTGCGCATTTCATCGAGCTGTGTGATCAGCGCAACGTGCCGCTGTTGTTTCTCCAGAATATCACCGGGTTCATGGTAGGCTCGGAAGCCGAGCGCAACGGCATCGCCAAGAACTCCGCCAAGCTGGTTTATGCCGTCGCCAATGCGCGGGTGCCGCGCTACACGCTGGTCACCGGCGGCTCCTATGGCGCCGGCAATTACGGCATGAGCGGCCGCGGATTTCGTCCGCGCTTCATGTTCATGTGGCCGAACGCCAGGCTCGGCACCATGAGCCCGGATGTCGGCAGTTCGGTTTTGATGGATCTGCGGCGCTCCAGCATTTCACGCAATCCCGCGAGCGAAGATGAACTCGCCGCCTATGAAGCCAAGCTCAGGCGCATGTTCGAGGAGCAGTCCGATCCTTATTACTGCACGTCGCGTCTGTGGGACGATGGCCTGATCGAGCCGCAGGATACCCGTGACGTTCTAGGTCTTTGCTTGACGATCGGTGCGCTTCAGCCCCCGGTGACAGGGAACCGCCCGGTTTACCGGATGTAAGAGAGGTTTGTTCGTGAGGTTTGCCGCGTCGCCCCGACCGTTCCGTTCCGTGCTGATCGCCAATCGCGGCGAAATCGCCGTGCGTGTGCTGCGGACCTGCGCCCGTCTTGGTCTGCGGACGATCGCCGTCTATTCGGACGCCGATGCCGACGTGCCGCATGTTGCCGCGGCCGACCAGGCCGTCCGCATCGGGCCGGCATCCGCGCGCGAAAGCTATCTCGACGTTGACGCGATCATCGCGGCGGCGCGCGTTGCCGAAGCCGATGCCATTCATCCCGGCTACGGATTTCTGTCGGAAAACGCGGCCTTTGCCCGCCGCTGTGAAGCCGAGGGGCTGATCTTCATCGGTCCGTCGCCGGACGCCGTTGCTCGAATGGGCTCGAAGATCGAGTCGAAGCGCATCGCCGAGGCGGCGGGCGTGCCGACCGTGCCCGGCTATCATGGTGACGCTCAGGATATTGACACCCTTACCAAGGTCGCCGCCGGCATCGGGTTTCCGGTTCTCATCAAGGCGTCGGCCGGCGGCGGTGGCCGCGGCATGCGCCGCGTCGATCGCGCCGAGGATCTGGCCGGTGCATTAGGCGCGGCGCGTGGCGAAGCCGAGGCCGCCTTTGGCGACAGTCAGGTGTTGCTGGAAAAATTCGTCGCCAATCCGCGGCATCTCGAAGTTCAGGTCGCCGGCGATCGGCTTGGCGGCCTCATGCATCTGTTCGAGCGTGATTGCTCGGTGCAGCGGAACAATCAGAAGGTTCTTGAGGAAGCCCCGGCGCCGAACCTGCCGGATAAAGTGCGGAACGCGCTATACAGCGCCGCGCTGAAGCTTTGCCGCGCGATCAATTACGATTCGGTCGGCACCGTCGAGTTCATCATGGATGCCGACAGCGACGCGCCGTATTTTCTCGAGATGAACACGCGGTTGCAGGTCGAGCATCCGGTCACGGAGATGGTGACGGGTGTCGATCTGGTCGAATGGCAATTGCTCGCTGCCGCCGGCGAGCCGCTGCCACTGGCGCAGAAGGACATCAAGCTCAACGGCTGCGCCATCGAGGCGCGCATCACCGCCGAGCGCGCCGATCGCAATTTCCAGTCCGTCACCGGTACGCTGAGCGTCGTGGAGGCGCCGCGCGCGTTGCGTTTCGACGCCGGCGTGGCCGCCGGGTCGGTGGTCGGTCTCTATTACGATTCACTGCTGGCGAAATTGGTCGCGCATGGCCGCAGCCGCGCCGCCTGCGTCGAGCGCCTTGCGGCGGGTCTGGAGGATTTGACGCTGCTCGGCATGCCGAGCACGCAGGCATTCTTGCGCGACGCGCTGCGCCATCCGCTGTTCGTCGCCGGCAAGGCGACGACGCGCTTCATCCCGACGGCGTTCCCTGATGGCTGGCAGGTCGATGCGCAGGAACTGCGCATCCTGCGCGCTATGGCGGCGGCCCGCTGGCTGTTGCCGACCGGCAATGAGTTGCCCGACGCCTGGTCAAATCCATGGACCCGCCGCGATGGCGTCCGTGTGACCGGCTCGGTGCGCCCGGCAACGACCGATCTGTTGTTGATCGACGAATATGGCGAGGTCGAGCTTCAGGCCAGCCGTGGGCGCGACGGCATGTCGATGCTGATAGACGGCCAGGTTATCGCTCTCGGTGACGTCGCCGTCGATGCCGGCCGGCTAGTGACGATCGGCGAACGCGGGCAGGAGACGGTCCCGGTGCGCAAGGATGGCGACCGGATCGAGATCGCCCGCAAAGGTCTCGCGATCAACGCCAAGGTTGCGCTGGTGATCGACACGCCGCGCGGCCTTGCCAGCATGGAGCAGCGCGGCAATATCATCGATGCCCCGCTGCACGGCATGGTCTCGCAGCTTTATGTCGCTGTTGGCGATGTCGTCGAGGTCGGCACGCCGGTTCTGCAGATGGAAGCCATGAAGCTCATTCATACGCTGAGTGCGCCGGCCGCCGGCACCATCGCGGCTATCAGCTGTATCGTCGGCGAAACCGTGCCGGCCGGGACTGTGCTGGTGGAAATCACGCTGAATAATACGGAGGAGGGCGAGTAATGGCCGGATTGTGGTTCGAGGAATTCAAGGACGGCATGGTGTTCAATCATGAATGGTCGCGCACCATTACGGAAACGGACAATGTGTGGTTTTCGCTGCTGACCATGAATGTCCAGCCGCTGCATATCGACGCGCATTACGCGGCGAAATCGGAATGGGGCAAGCCGCTGGTCAACAGCCTGCTGACGCTTGGCCTGATGGTCGGCATGTCGGTCAACGACACGACTTTCGGCACCACGCTCGCCAATCTCGGCATGACCGATGTCAAATTTCCCAAGCCGCTGTTTCAGGGCGACACGGTGAAGGTGCGCACAACCGTGCGGTCGAAGCGGGAGAGCAAGACGCGGCCGAACGAGGGCATCGTCAACTTCTTTCATGAAACCTTCAACCAGAACGGCGAAGTGGTCGCAAGCTGCGAGCGCGCGGCGCTGATGCGCAAGCGTCCCGCCGCCGTTACCGCCTGATGCGCTCGCTTCTATTCGTTCCGGGCAACTCCGCGAAGATGCTGGCGAAGTCGGCATCGAGCGGAGCCGACGTCGTCATCTTCGATCTCGAAGATGCGGTCCATCCCGATGCGAAGGCGGAAGCAAGAGAGCTCACCGGCAAGACCGTGCGCGAGGCGTCGCGCGACGGGCCGCAGGTTTATGTGCGGGTCAATTCGCTCGACAGCGCCTGGTGTGAGGCCGATATCGAGGCGATCGTTCCGTCGCGGCCCCATGGCCTCATGCTGCCGAAGCTGACCGGCCCGCACGATCTCGACCGGCTCGATGCGTTGATGGCCCGGCACGAGCCGGCGGACGCAAAAGGCGCCACCCGTATCATCGCGGTGTGCACGGAAACGCCGGCGGCAACGCTGTCGCTTGCCGCCGCCTCCTGGCAGCGGCCACGGCTCGCCGGGCTTTTGTGGGGCGGCGAGGATTTGTCGGCGGAAATCGGCGCCAGCGCCAATCGCGAAACCGGCGGCGCTTACACGGCACCGTTTCAATTGGCCCGCAGCCTGTGTCTTCTGGCCGCGCGGGCGGCCGGTGTCGTGCCGATCGATGCGGTATTCACCAATTTCCGCGACGGAGAGGGTCTCGCGCTGGAGGCGGCGGCTGCGCGCCGCGACGGCTTTGGCGCCAAAGCCGCGATCCACCCGAACCCGATTGGCATCATCAATGCCGCGTTCACGCCGACCGAGGCCGAGCGCGCTTGGGCTAGCCGGGTTATCACGGCGCTTGAAGCCAGCCGGTCCGGTGTGACGCAGATCGACGGCATGATGATCGACGCACCGCATCTGGCGCAGGCGCGGCGTATTCTTGCCGCCGCGGCCAGCGACCGCTCAGGCCGCTGAAATCCCGCCATTGACGCTGATCGTCTGTCCGGTCAGCCGTGAGGCGCCGGGTCCGGCCAGGAAGGCCACCAGCGCCGCGAGATCGTCCGGCACCACGACGCCCAGCGACGCGAGGCGCTCGGCCTTCGAGAACAAACGCGCCGAGAACGGATCGGCCATCAGTTCGTCGTAGAACGGCGTATCGCGGACGATGCTCGGCGTCAGGCAATTGATCCGGATGTGCGAGCGCTTGGCCTCGATCGCCAGGCCGCGGCAGAACATCACGATCGCGGCCATGGCCGCGCCAATCGCGACCTCGCCCGGCGTGGCGACCTTGGCGGCGTCGGAGGCAATGCAAATGATCGAGCCGCGGCCGTCGCGCATCATGTGGCCGAGCACTGCGCGCACAGGCAGCAGGACGCCGGAGGTGATCGACGCGATAATCCCGGAAATGTTCTCGATGGGAATTTCGTGCATCAAGCGCGGTTTCGGATTGCCGCCGGCGCAACTGACCAACGTGTCGATCCGGCCGAATGCGCCGATGCAGGTCTCTGCCGCCAGCGTGGCGCCAGCAGGCGTCATGACATCGGCGGCAACAAATCGCACATCGGCGTCCGGCGCCCGTTTGCTGAGCATCTCGCGCGCCTGAAGGCCGCGCGCCTCGGTACGCCCCGCGATCATTATCCGGCGCGTGCCCGATCGCAGCAGCGCTTCCGCGCACGCCAGGCCGATGCCGGCGGTCCCTCCGGTTACCAGAGCCACAGTATTCGGCGTTATGTCGTCCATTCGGGAGCACCTGCGCGGTATTGTTTCGTCAGTGACCTTATCGAACACTTGTTAGAAATTCAATTTGGAAAGTGTTGGTGAGACGGGAGGACGAAGCGCCCGATCACCGCGAAAACGGGGCCCTTATTCCATGCCGAAACACAATCGACTGCGCGATCGTGTCAGCCAGGCATAGAACCCACCCCACGAGACACTGGGCGTCCCGCACAACCATCCCGCCGGCCGGATCACCTAGCTTTCGGTAACGACACGGGCTGCGCGCGTCAGCTCACCGGGATGACGTTGACCGAGACGTCGATGTGCTGCCCGCCGGCGGCGACGATGACGCCGTCCATCGGCGCGACGTCGGTGTAGTCGCGGCCGATCGCCAGCACGATGTGCTCGTCGGAAGCGATCATGTCGTTGGTTGGGTCGAAGCCGACCCAGCCGATATCGGAGCCGCACCAGACCAGAACCCAGGCGTGCATCGCATCGGCGCCCTGCAGCCGCGCCGCGCCCGGCGGGCGGTGCGTGCGCAGATAGCCGCTGACATAAGCGGCCGGCAGGCCGATGCCGCGCAGGCCGGAGATCATGATATGCGCGAAATCCTGGCAGACGCCGCGCCGCAACGCGAACGACATCGGCGGCGTCGTCGTCACCGAGGTGGCGCCGATCTCGTAGACCATGTCGGTCTTGATTCGCCGCATCAGTTCGGTGGCGCCTTCGATCATCGAGCGGCCGGGCGGAAAACTCTGCCGCGCATAATCCCGGATCTCCGGATCGAGCGACACCATCCGGCTGGCGAACAGAAAATGCGCCGGCGCTGCGGGGCCGATGTCGGCGGAGACGAAGACCTGCTCCTGCACCGCTTCCCAGCTGTGATGCGCCGCGGCGGCCGGCACGGTAAAGGGCTCGATCGCGATGCGCGCCGACACCTTCACCGTCAGCGTGGCGTGTGCTTCCTCGAGCGCGATCCAGGTCAGCCGGTTGCCGAAGAAATCGCGGCCTTCGCGGCGGCTCACTGGCTCCGGCTCGATCTGCAGCGACGACACCTGCACGCGCTGGCCGGGGCGGTTGATCGGCGTCTGCCGCAGCACGTGATAGGCGTTCGTCACCGGCGACGCGTAGGTGCATTCGGTGGTCTGGCGGATGTCGTAGATCACGATAGCGAATCCCAGGCGGTCTTCGACCGCTCGATATGGGTGAGATAGGTCGAGGCAATGGCCTCCGACAATTTCATCAGATTGTCTTCGGTCTCGACGATCTGCGCATCGGTGATGGTACCGGCGTCGGCGGTGCGGAAGCGGGTAGCAATCGACGCCGCCACCTGCTGCACCGGCGTCAGCCGGCCGGCCGGCGTCTGTCCCTTGGGCAAAGCGGCGAGATGCGTCTCGATGCGATCGACCTGATAGGCGACCGAACGCGGATTGTTCGGGTCCAGCATAACCAGATCGATCACCGGCGCCTTGGCTGCGATCATCACATAGCGCTGCCGGTAGGTGAGCTGGCTATCGGCCAGCTCGAGCAGCACGTCGAGCCCGCCGGCCGGCGCGTGGCCGTCGGCGAAGCAGCGCACGAAGCGGCAGGTCTGCAGCGCGCGCTCGATGCGGCGGCCGAGTTCGAGAAAGCGCCAGCCGGCCAGCTGCGTCATGTTTTCCTGCGCCAGCCCGGAGAACGACGAGATGATGCGCAGCGAGGCTTCGACGCGCTCGACCATAGCGCGCTCGACCGGGCCGGGTGCGAGCGACAGCTCGGTCAGCGCGACGAGATCGTCAATGGCGCGCCAGGCATCCGGCGAAAAGCGTTCGCGGATGACCGAGGCCGCCGCGCGCGCGGCGTTCACCAGCCGTGGCATCGAACCGTCGAATTCGCTGCCGGTGAGTACCGAGCGCGCCACCAGCGCCGGCGTCGCGCCGCCGGTGTCGATCGGCGCGGCGCTCCAGTTCTGCAATAGCTCCGTGATCGCCTCGATGATCGGCGCGGCGGTGTCGTCGGCATCGGCGACGCGGTTGAGCAGCGCGCGCGTCAATCGCAACGTCGCTTCGGCGCGTTCGACATAGCGGCCGACCCAGAACAGATTGTCGGCGGCCCGGCTGGGCAACATGCCGGTGGCGCGCTGGATCGTCACCCGTTCCGGCGCCGGCAGCAGCGTGACGGCCGACACCGGACCTTCCGACAGCACCCAGGCGTCGGCGGTGGCGTCGCCGCCTTGCAGGCTGATGGCGCGCGCGTCCGGGTTATCG
>JAQSCR010000560.1:0-4009 GCA_029945495.1 Pseudolabrys sp.
CGACCGCGATCGCCACCGGCTTCTTGAATTCGATGACCAGGATCGCGCCCGACTGCCGCACCTTGCTGTCGACGATCTCGTCGAGACGGAACACCAGCCGCGTAAAGTTGGCTTCGTTGACGACCTTGATCTCGCCCTTGACCGGTTCTTCGGCGCGCGCCTGCCCGGCCATGCCGAGGACAAGCGTCGCCAGCAGGCCAGCCGCCACGGCGCAACGCCCGGCGCCATTCCGGGCGCCATACCGGGGGCCATGCCGCAGCCACCGCCACGCGCGGGCGGGCGCACGCATCTTGAGCAAGGTGAGTGGCGAAGCCTTCATGAAGCTATCCATCCGGCCAGACTGCCGGCCGCCAAAGCCTAAGGAATTGCGTTTAACGTTGCGTTAACCGTGACGTTGCACTTGTGCATGAATGCCGTGAAAAGACCGGCCGAAACCCAAGCTCAGAAAACGTCAGTCCCTCGGTCTGCCGTCGATCTTGGGCAATTCGCCGGCGCTGGCCGGCTTGGCTTGCGCATTGGCGCGGTTGGCGAGTTCGACCGTCAGCTTTTCGGCCGAGTCCGGCGACATCTGAGCGAGAATTTCCGACATGGTGCGCGACTTGATCGAGGTTGCGACCTCGGCGAGAATCCGCATGTCGAGCCGGTCGAAAATGCGGGCGGCGTCCTTCGGCTTCATGTTTTCATACATCGAGACGATGCCTTTGAAGCGCTGCACCTCGGCCTCGTCGCGCGCATTGCTCGCGACCTTGATGCGGGCCTCGATATCCTTGAGTTCATTGACCTTGGCATCCAGGCGCTTTTCGGCGGCCTTGAGCAGACTCTCGCGCATGTCGAGTTCGCGGTTGCGCTCGTCGAGTTCCTGGCGGCGGTCCTGCAGGCGGCCGAGTATGGCGCGTTCGCCCGGCGAATTGATCTTGCCCTGCGGCGCCAGCGGCTGCGGCTCGCCGCCGACATCGAGCTTGGTCGGCTCAGGCGGCTTTTCGCTGGTCTTGAGCGGCGGGCCGGCATCGGCGGCGCCCTCGGTCTTTTTCTCGGCGGCGCCATGGCCGGACGAATAGGTGATGTCGTCCGCGGCGTTCGGCTTCGCAGCGGCCTTGTTCGCGCCCGCATTCACCGACCCGGTCACGTCGGTTTTGGCCACGCCGGCTAGCCTTTCCGGGTCGTTGCCCTTGGCGGGTCCATTGTAATTGAACATCGCCTGCGACCACGGCATGTTGGCCGCCGGCCGGCCGAGCGCCGCGCCTTCTTCGGCAATCACGATCTTCGGATAGTCGGGTACGCTGTCGGCGCTGGTCACCACGAGGTCGGACTTGTCGCGGCCCTGCAGCCGCTCGGCCAGCGTATAGCCGCCGTCGAAAACAATACCCGACACTTTGAGCACGAACAGGCAGATCGTCGCCAACAGCACGACCGGGATCAGCCGAAAGTCGCGCGCCATGCGGATCATGCCGCAAGCCCGTTCAAGCGCGCGCGCGAACGCTCGGCAAAAGCCTGCGCCGCGGCGGCGACCGATTGCGCGTCAGGCACCGGCGTGGTTTCGGCTTCCTTGCCGACGCCGGTGATGCGGATCAGCTTGCCCAGCAATTCGCCGCCGGCCTTCAGTTGCCGGTCGAATTCGGCGGTGACGGTTTCGCTGCGTTGCAGCCGCTCGTTCAAGGTCGCCTCGCCTTCGCGCATGGTCGCCTTCAGGCCGCCGATCGCGCGCTCGGCGATCTCGGTGGCGGTGATCAATTCACCGATGGTGGCGCGCAGCGATTGCTCGTCCGCCTTGAGCAACCGCAGTTGGTTGTTGAGGCGGACGCAATAAAGGATGGTCAGCAGGAGCAGGATTGAAACCATGCTCTCGATCAAATAGCCGTAGCTCACTGAACCTCCAACCGGGTGCTGGGCTCGTCCGCCTTCTCGAACATGGCGAATGTCGTCCGTGGCTTGCGTAAAGGTTTGTTGACCCGCACCGCGACGCGGTCGCCGACCTTGCCCATACGGCCTTCGGTCAGCGTGACGTCGCCGCAGCGCACCGTCACCGGCGCTTCGGGCTTGAGTTCCAGCATCAGCGTATCGCCGACTTTCAGGTTCATCATCCGCCGCAGCGGCAGGCGCTGCTCGTACAGCACGGCGTCGACGCCGACCTGGGCCTGACCGATTTCGGTGGCGAGATGGCCTTCCCAGATCTGGTCGCGGCCGAACTTCTCGCCCATGAACATCTGCAGCAGCGTGGCGCGGATCGGTTCGATGGTCGCGTACGGCAGCAGCAGTTCGATATTGCCGCCGCGGTCTTCCATGTCGATGCGCAGACGCACCAGAATGGCGGCGTTGGCCGGCCGCGAGATCGCGGCGAAGCGCGGATTGGTCTCGAGCCGGTCGATGTTGAACTTGACCGGCGACAGCGGCTTGAAGGCAAGCTCGGCGTCGGCCAGCACGACCTCGATCATGCGCTTGACCAAGCTGGTTTCGATCGTCGTATAGGGACGGCCTTCGACGCGCACCGTTGAGGCGCCGCGCCGGCCGCCGAGCAGCACGTCGATGATCGAATAGATCAGGCTGGAATTGACGGTGGCGAGACCGAAATTGTCCCACTCTTCCGCCTTGAACACCGCCAGGATCGCCGGCAGCGGGATCGAATTGAGATAGTCGCCGAAGCGCACCGAGGTGATGCGGTCGAGCGAGACTTCGACGTTGTCGGAGGTGAAATTGCGCAAGCTGGTCGTCATCAGCCGCACCAGGCGGTCGAAGACGATTTCCAGCATCGGCAGACGTTCGTAGGACACCATCGCCGAATCGATGATGGCGCGGATGCCGGAATTGTCGTTGAGCGTGACGTCCGTCAGGCTGAAGCCGAGCAGACTGTCGATTTCCTCCTGGTTGAGGATGCGCTCGGCGCCGCCTTTGTTGGACTGGAAGTTGGCGGTGTCGTCGACCATCGCCGCCCATTGCGCGGCGGCCTGATCGACGCCGGGGGCGGCCTCGGCGTGCTCCGGCGCGGGCGCGCCGGTTTCCGCTTCCAGCGCAACGCCCCATTCGGCGGCCAGTGCGTCCTGATCGATCTGGTCTTTTTGCGCCATGGTCTCTTGGTCTATTAAGTCTCTTGGTCTTCTAACCTTGTCGTCTGGAGCGCAAACCGCTCGTGCAGCCGCGGCTACTACTGGACGACGATTTCCTTGAACAGCACCGCCGTGATCTTGTTGGGCGCGACCGCGACGTTGACGCGGCGGGTCAGCTCTTCCTTGAGCCGGTAGAGACCGGCGGAGCCGTCGAGATCGGTCGGCCGCAATTCGCGCAGGTAAGTCTGGAAGGCGTCCATGACGCGTGGCATCAGCGGCTGGATCTGCGCGACCAGCAGCGGGTCGGGCAGTTCGAGCACGATCTTGACCTTGAGATATTGGGTGCGGTCGGTGCCGGCGCTCGACAGATTGACCAGGACGTCCGGCAGATCGACGAAGGTCGCGGGCTTGGCCACTTCCTTCTTGGCCTCTTCATGCTTGGAACCGCCGAAGAACATGAAATAGCCGCCGGCGCCACCACCGACGACCAGCAGGCCGGCCAGCGCCATGATCATCACCTTCTTGGACGGCAGCTTGCTCGTCTTGGCCGGCGGCGCCGCGCCATCCGCTTCCGCCGCGTCGTCTGCGTCAGCGGCGCCTTTTTTTGCCTTGGCCATTCACAACCCCAATTCGCATTTGCGCGGGAGGCCGGCCGACGGCTTGCCCCACCAAAAAAACATCGGTTCGCGCGGACGTTGCGCCCCAGGAGGCCAAAGGTAGGTCGGTATGGTTAACAGAAGCTTTCGAACCGGGTTTCAGGCGGCATTATTTGCCGGTCTATCCGGGTCTATGGCTATTTTTGCCCTGCTTGGGGTCCGGTCATTTTTAGTCAAGTCATTGTTTTTAAATCATAATTTAACTTGGCACGGCGTCTGCAATTACTCCTGGCAGCAGCCGGCTTGGGAGAGTCTGGCGGCGCCAGATGCGGTCCGGTTCAGCCTCGGGAGTGGCGGCGCCAGACCGATACG
>JAQSCR010000560.1:4019-8841 GCA_029945495.1 Pseudolabrys sp.
GTTAAGGGGAGCTAACCGATGCAGAATGCGCTGCTGATCGGACTGTCGCGCCAGGTCGCCTTTAGCCGCGAACTCGACGTGGTGGCCAACAATATTGCGAACATCAACACCCCCGGCTTCAAGGGCAATGGGGCGATGTTCGAGGAATTCATCGGCAAGACCGCGCGCGAAGGCAAACTGTCGCGCCGCGACGCCCAGGTCAGCTTCGTGCGCGACCGCGCCAGCTGGGTCGACATGACTCAAGGCTCGATGGTGCGCACCGGCAATCCGCTCGACGTCGCCGTCGACGGCAAGGGCTTCATCGCGGTACAGACCCCGGCCGGCGAACGCTTCACGCGCAACGGCGCGTTCCAGCTCAACGCCGCCGGTCAGATGGTGACCAGCGAAGGCTTTCAGGTGCTCGGCGAGTCCGGGCCGATCACGATGCAGCCGAACGACCGCGACATCAGGATCAGCGCCGACGGCACGATCAGCGTGCGCGAAGGCGCCAATGCCAGCGCCGAGGCGCAGCGCGGCAAGCTCCGCCTCACCGCTTTCGACAATCCCGGCCTGCTGAAGAAGGAAGGTTCGAGCACCTTCGCCGCGCCGGCCAATGTCACGGCGACCGCCGACACCGCTTCGCGCTTCGTGCAGGGCTCGATCGAGAAATCGAACGTGAACTCCGTGCTCGAGATGACGCGCATGATCGACGTGTCGCGCAACTACACGCAAGTGGCGAACATCCTGCAGCAGCAGTCCGATCTGCAGAAATCCTCGATCGAAAAACTAGCCGAAGTGCCCAACTGAACGCCGTAACTGGAGAATAGATCATGCGTGCACTTCAAACCGCCGCGACCGGAATGATGGCCCAGGAACTCAACGTTCAGGTCATCTCCAACAATATCGCCAACATGCGCACCACCGGCTACAAGCGCCAGCGCGCCGAATTCCAGGATCTCCTGTACGAGCACGTCAGCCGCGTCGGCTCACAGACATCGTCGCAGGGCAACATCCTGCCCGCCGGCATCGAGATCGGCTCCGGCGTCAAGGCCGTCGGCACGCCGAGGATCATGACGCAAGGCAGCCTGTCCTCCACCGGCAAGGACTACGACATCGCCATCCGCGGCGAAGGCTTCTTCAAGATCACGATGCCCGACGGCCGCACCGCCTATACCCGCGACGGCTCGTTCGAACTGGACGCGCAAGGCCGCCTGGTCACCGCCGCCGGCAATGTCGTGCAGCCCGGCATCACCATTCCGCAGAACGCGACCTCGGTCGTGATCAACTCGCAGGGCCAGGTCTCGGCGACCGTGCCGGGCTCGACCAACTCGACCCAGCTCGGCCAGATCGAACTCGCGCATTTCATCAACAAGGCCGGCCTGCAAGGCCTCGGCGACAACTTGTACTACGAGACGCCGGCCTCCGGCACACCGCAGAACGGCACGCCGTCGACCGACGGTCTCGGCGATCTGCAACAGGGCAACCTGGAATCCGCGAACGTCGAAGCGGTCACCGAAATCTCCGATCTGATCGCCGCGCAGCGCGCCTATGAGATGAACGCCAAGGTTATCACCGCCGCCGACCAGATGCTGTCGGCAACTTCCAACCTGATGCGCTGAGGTATCGTCATGATCCGCACCATCGCCGCCGCTATCGCCGTGCTTGTTGCGTTGAGCCCCGCATCGTACGCCGCCGATGCGCCGCGCCCGGTGCTCAAGTCCGACGCCCTGGTCACCGGCGGCATCGTCCGCGTCGGTGACCTCATCGACAATGCCGGCATCATCGCCAATGTCGCGATCTTCCGCGCCCCCGATCTCGGCCTCACCGGCGTAGTGCCGGCCGATGCGGTGGCCGAAGCGGTGCGGCCCCTCGGTCTGGTCGGGCTCGACACCAACGGCATCAGCGAAGTGGTGGTGACGCGCGCCAGCCGCGAAATTCCGGTCGCCGACGTCGCGGCCGTCGTCGCGCGCGCTTTGTCGACGCGCTTCAATCTCGGCGACGCCAAGGAGATCACCGTCAACTTCGAGCGCGATCCGAGCGCCATTCAGGTCGAGCCGAACGCCAAGGGCGAGCCGCGCGTCGCGCGCATCGCCTACGACCCGCGCAGCGGCCGCTTCGACGCGGCGCTGGAAATTCCGACCGGCGCTGCCGGCTTCGGCACCTTGCGGCTGAATGGCAAGGCCGCCGTCACCGCCGACGTGGTGATGGTGTCGCACGCCGTCGATCGCGGCGCGCTGATCAAGGACACCGACATCGTCATCGAGCGCAAGCCGCGCGCCGAGATCGGCCGCGAAACCCTCACCCACCGCGAGCAGGTGGTCGGCATGGCCGCCCGCGCCAATCTGCGGCCCGGCCAGCCGCTGCGCGCCGCCGAGCTGATGAAGCCGGAACTGGTGCAGCGCAACGAGACGGTGACTTTGGTCTACGAAGTGCCGGGCATCACTTTGACCGTGCGCGGCAAGGCGTCCGAAGGCGGCGCCGAAGGCGACGTCATCTCCGTGCTCAACGAACAATCCAAGCGCACCGTGCAAGGCGTCATCGTCGGGCCCGGCCGCGTCGTCATCTCCACCGGTTCGCCGCGGCTCGCCGCCAATCTGCCGCCGACGCAACGCGAAACCAGGCAATAGACGAACAACGAGACCCGGCGGTTCCGGCCTTTTGTCCACCTTTGTGAAAGTAACGTCGATGAAAATCATGATTGTCGTGCGCAATGCGGTCCTGGCGACGCTGACGGCCTCGCTGCTGTCGAGCTGCGCCGCCTTCGACCGGCTCAAGAACATCGGCGAGCCGCCGGCTTTGGCCGCGGTCGATAATCCGACGGCCAGGCCCGGCTACAAACCGGTGCAGATGCCGATGCCGGCGGCGCAGCCGGCGTCGTATAATCCGAATTCGCTGTGGCGCAACGGCTCGCGCGCCTTCTTCAAGGATCAGCGCGCGCATCAGGTCGGCGACATTCTCACCGTCAAGGTCAACATCACCGACAAGGCGAACATCGCCAACGACACCAAACGCAGCCGCGACAACAAAGAGGACTCCGGCATCGATAATTTCTTCGGCAAGAGCAAAGTGCCGATCCTTAACTCGGCGGTGCCGACGCGCATCTTCACCGCCGATTCGAATTCGTCGAGCGAAGGCAAGGGCTCGGTCGACCGCTCGGAAGCGCTGTCGACCAATGTCGCCGGCGTGGTCACGCAGGTGCTGCCGAACGGCAATCTGGTGATCGAAGGCCGCCAGGAAATCCGCGTCAATTTCGAAATCCGCGAACTGATCGTCGCCGGCGTGGTGCGGCCGGAAGATATCGAAAGCGACAACACCATCGACTCGAGCAAGATCGCGCAGGCGCGCATCGCCTATGGCGGCCGCGGCCAGATCTCCGACGTGCAGCAGCCGCGTTATGGCCAGCAGGTATTGGATGTCGTGCTGCCGTTCTAGCGCTTACCTCTCCCTGCCCGCGGGGAGAGGCCTGCCCTCGGGCTTGAGGCCCGGGGGTCGATCCACCCAAGCGACAGCGCGGGTGGGTTCGGGTGAGGGGCAGATGCCCTCTCCTCACCCCCTTTTTCAGTTCGTTGCGTTGAGACGAGAAACTTAAGTTCGAATGAGGACCTGCTCTCAAGTCTCTTTCAAGCGCATCTGAGCTCCCCCGCCGTTTTCGTCTCGCGAGCGATAACCGGCGTCAACGACGCGGCCTCCGGTAGCTCCCCTGCCGGAGGCCGTGTTCGTTTTTGGATCGAAACACTACTGCTTCCGGCACGCGATTCAACTTTCCCTCGAACAATGACCGGCCGCGTTCGCGCGATCGATAGCACCGCGATTGCGCAAATTGGGTGCCTACCTTGCGTGCGCAATTTGCGGATAACCTTCGCGGCGAAGATTTTCGTCGCATAAAACTTTCGCTGGAGAAGTAAATCCACTACTTGCTCCCGCCGCGAAGTGATAAAAGACAATCACGGAGGAAGCCCAATGTGTAAAAACACAGACAACAATATATCTGTTCGTCTCTGCGCCATCGCCGCCGGGCTTGTCATGCCGCCCGTCACGGTGCTGTTCGCACCGGCTGCATCCGCGCAGAACTATCCGAGCGGACCCGTTCGCATCATCGTTCCCTATTCCGCCGGCGGGCTTGCCGATTCACTGGGTCGCGTCACCGGCGCGCTGGTATCGGAAGCGCTCGGCGAACCGGTACTGGTCGAAAACCGGCCCGGCGCCTCATCGATCATCGGAATGGACGCCTGCGCGCGCTAAGCCGGACGGCTTGACGCTCTGTCTCACCGTCGCCGACAGTCTGTCGTACAATCCGCAATTGTTCGCCAAGCTACCTTACGATCCCGAGAATAGCTTCGTGCCGGTGATCCGGCTTGCCTGGACCAACAATCTGCTGGTCGCCACCGGCAACGCGCCGTTCAACACCTACAAGGAAATGATCGCCTACGCCAAAGCCAATCCCGGCAAACTTAATTGGAGCACCTGGGGGCCGGCGACATTGCCCGATCTTTATCTGCGCTGGATATCGTCGCAGGCCGGCGTCACCATCACCGCCATTCCTTACGGCGGCGCAGCCAAAGCTAATTTCGCGACATATTGCCGATCATCCCGAGCCGCAGCAATGCTACCAAGAAAGCCTATTGTCACAAACGCTTCTACTGACGGCGCCACAAAATTGAGAACTACTTCTGCCGCATCAAGGACTGGCGGCGCATCGCCACCCGCTACGATAAACTCGCACGAAATTACTTTGCCGCCGCAGCCCTCGTCGGGGCGCTCTATTGGATCAAGTTGTGAGTCCAGACTCTAGCACTACTTTGGCAGATTTTGCGATTGTTGGGCGAAACTGGATTCCCGAATC
>JAQSCR010000561.1 GCA_029945495.1 Pseudolabrys sp.
GTTAAGCACTCGCTCTGAGATGATCCACCAGCTGCCGCGCATAAGGCGGCAGCACCTCGAGATCGCGCACGCAGATGGTCAGCTCTCGCAACGCCCATGAGTCGGCGAGCTGGACCGCGCTGATCGCCATGCTGCGGGCCGTGCGCTGCACCGTCGTCTCCGGCACGATGCCGACGCCGACATTGCACTCGACCAGCCGGCAGATGGCGTCGAACGAGCGCAACTGCACGCGCAAGCGCAGCGGCCGGCCGATGCGGTTGGCCTTGTCGGCGAGAAAGCGCTGGATCGCGCTGGCGCGGTCGAGGCCGACCATGTCGTAGTCGAGCACCTCGGCAAAACCGATGCTGGAGCGGCTGGCGAGTTCGTGCCCGGTCGGCACCACCAGAACGAAACGATCGCTCCGGAACGGGAACGTCTGCAACCCGGCATGATCCACCGTGCCGGCGACGATGCCGATATCGCCGGTGCCCTCCGCGATCAGGCCGACGATCTCGTCGCTGAGCCGCTCTTCGAGGTCGACGCTGATATCCGGGTAGGCGTTGAGAAACGAGCTCAGCGTCTCGGGCAGGAATTCGGTGAGCGCATTGGTGTTGGACAGCACCCGCACCTGCCCGGCCAGCCCGCGGGCATAAGGGGTGAGGTCCTCCCGCAGCCGGTCGGACTGCGCCAGGATGGTGCGGGCATGCGCCAGCAAGGTGCGGCCGGCCTGGGTCGGCGCCACGCCCTGGCGGCCACGCACCAGAAGCTCGGCGCCGAAGGCCTGCTCCAGCTTGCGGATGCGGGTGGAGGCCGCCGCCAGCGCCAGATTCAGGCGCTCGGCGCCATGGGTAATGCTGCCGGCCTCGACGATGTGCCGAAAAAGATTGAGGTCGGTAAAATCGAAGCGCATAAGCCGAACCTCCCTAGCCTTCTTCTTTGGCGAAGGCAGACTACGCAAAACAGATATTGATAGGGCATTTTATACCGTTTAGTTTCGCCTTTGAAGAAGTTTAATTTATTCGAGTTCGAACCACGCGGCCGGCGCAACCTTCGGGTGCGTTGCGGGAGTCGCGTAGTTTGGTTACCAACCGTCCGCGACCGCCGACAGAGTTCCGGGGGTGCGATGTGGAGAATACCGATGGCCGAGCTTAAGGCGGGTTCCGCGCCAGGACCGCAGCGTTCGAGACCGCTCTCACCGCACCTGCAAATCTACCGGCCAATGCTGACGATGACGATGTCGATCGTGCATCGCGTCACCGGCGCGGCGCTTTATTTCGGCATCCTGCTACTCGCCTGGTGGCTGGTCGCCGCCGCCTCCGGCCCCAACGCCTACGCCAACGTCGAATGGTTCATGGGCACCCTGATCGGCCGCGTCGTGCTGTTCGGCTACACCTGGGCGCTCCTGCATCACATGCTCGGCGGCATCCGCCATCTGATCTGGGACACGCTGCACGGCATGGAGCCGTCCGAACGCGAACTGCTGACGCTGGCCACCTTGGTCGGCTCGGTGTCGCTGACTTTGGTGGTCTGGGTCGTCGGCTATCTCGCCATGGGAGGCCCGCGATGAGCGGCCAACGTCAAAACGAATTGCGCACCGCCGCCCGCCGCGTGCGCGGCCTGGGCGCCGCGCGCTCCGGCACCAAGGACTTCTGGCATCAGCGCGTGACCTCGGTCGCCGGCATTCCGCTGACCATCGCGCTGATCGTCATCGTCATCGCGCTGCTCGGACGCAGCCACGCCGCGGTCGTGCAAATTCTCGGCTCGCCGCTGGTCGCCGTCATCATGCTGCTGTTTATCCTCAACAGCGTCTATCACATGTGGATCGGCATGCAGGAAATCATCCTCGACTACGTGCACGAGGATAAATCCAAATTCTTGAGTCTGATGGCGAATACCTTCTTCGTCATCGCTGTCGGCTTGGCTTGCGCCTTCGCCATCCTCAAGCTCTCATTCGGAGTCTAGGCATGGCGTCCCCCAACGGCAAGATGAACGGTGGTCCTGCGATCAACGGCAAGGCCTATCCGATCGAGGATCACAGCTACGACGTCGTCGTCGTTGGCGCCGGCGGTTCCGGCCTGCGCGCCGTCGTCGGCTGCTCGGAAGCGGGCTTACGCACCGCCTGCATCAGCAAGGTGTTCCCGACCCGCTCGCACACCGTCGCGGCGCAAGGCGGCATCGCCGCCGCGCTCGGCAATATGAGCGAGGACGACTGGCGCTGGCATATGTACGACACGGTCAAGGGCTCCGACTGGCTCGGCGACCAGGATTCGATCGAGTACATGTGCAAGAACGCGCCGGCCGCGGTCTATGAGCTCGAACATTGGGGCCTGCCGTTCTCGCGCCGCGAGGAAGACGGCAAGATCTATCAGCGCCCGTTCGGCGGCATGACCACGCATTACGGCAAGGGCACCGCGCAGCGCACCTGCGCCGCCGCCGACCGCACCGGCCACGCTATGCTGCACACGATGTACGGCCAGGCGCTCAAGCATGCGGCCGAGTTCTACATCGAGTACTTCGCCCTCGATCTGATCATGGACCAGGAAGGCCGCTGCCGCGGCGTCATCGCTTTGAACATGGACGACGGCACGCTGCACCGCTTCACCGCCAACCAGACCATTCTGGCGACCGGCGGCTATGGCCGCGCCTACTTCTCCTGCACCTCGGCGCATATCTGCACCGGCGATGGCGGCGGCATGGTGCTGCGCGCCGGCCTGCCGCTGCAGGACATGGAATTCGTGCAATTCCATCCGACCGGCATCTATCCGGCCGGCTGCCTGATCACCGAAGGCTCGCGCGGCGAAGGCGGCTATCTCACCAATTCCGAGGGCGAGCGCTTCATGGAGCGTTACGCGCCGTCGGCCAAGGACCTCGCCTCGCGCGACGTCGTCTCGCGCTCGATGACCATCGAGATCCGCGAAGGCCGCGGCGTCGGCAAGAACAAGGATCACATCAACCTGCACCTCGATCATCTCGATCCGAAGGTGCTGGCCGAGCGCCTGCCCGGCATTTCGGAAACCGCGCGCATCTTCGCCGGTGTCGACGTGACGCGCGAGCCGATCCCGGTGCTGCCGACCGTGCATTACAACATGGGCGGCATCGCCACGAACTATCACGGCGAAGCGGTGACGCTGAAGAACGGCAATCCCGACACCGTGATCCCCGGCCTGATGGCGCTCGGCGAAGCCGGCTGCGTCTCGGTGCACGGCGCTAACCGTCTCGGCTCCAACTCGCTGATCGATCTCGTGGTGTTCGGCCGCGCCGCCGCGCTGCGCTGCGCCGAAACCCTCACCCCCGGCGAGACGCAGCCCGACCTGCCGAAGGATTCGGCCGATTACGCGCTGTCGCGGCTCGACAAGTTTCGTTACGCGTCCGGCAGCACGCCGACCGCGCTGGTCCGCCTCAACATGCAGCGCGTGATGCAGGACAACTGCGCGGTGTTCCGCACCGGCGAAGTGCTGGAGCAAGGGCATAAACTGATCCACGAAGTCTATGACAGCATGCCGGACCTGAAGGTCAGCGACCGCTCGCTGATCTGGAATTCCGATCTGATCGAGACGCTTGAGCTCGACAACCTGATCGCGCAGGCCGTCGTCACCATGGACTCGGCGAAGAACCGCACCGAAAGCCGCGGCGGCCATGCGCGCGAAGATTTCCCCGAGCGCAACGACGCCGAATGGATGAAGCACACTTTGGCTTGGATGGACGAGAAGGGCAAAGTGGCGATCGACTATCGCCCGGTGCATTCCTACACGCTGTCCAACGACATCGCCTATATCGAACCGAAGGCTCGCGTTTATTAACGCGGGCGCAAACTAAGAAACGTCGCGCGCTTACCAGGAACTGCCGACATGGTCGAAATCACGCTGCCGAAGAACTCCAAGGTCGTCGAAGGCAAAACCTGGCCGCGAACGTCGCATGCGACGAACCTGACCGAGTTCAAGATCTATCGCTGGAACCCGGACGACGGCGAGAACCCGCACGTCGACACCTATTACGTCGACCGCGACGACTGCGGCCCGATGGTTCTCGACGCGCTGATCTGGATCAAGAACAACGTCGACCCGACGCTGACTTTCCGCCGCTCCTGCCGCGAAGGCGTCTGCGGCTCCTGCGCGATGAATATCGACGGCACCAATACTTTGGCCTGCACCAAGGCGATCGACGACAACAAGACGCCGCTCAAGATCTATCCGCTGCCGCATCAGCCGGTGGTGAAGGATTTGGTGCCCGACCTGAAGAATTTCTACGCGCAATACGCCTCGATCGAGCCGTGGCTGCACACGGTGACGCCGAAGCCCGAGAAGGAATGGAAGCAGAGCCACGAGGACCGCGCCAAGCTCGACGGCATGTACGAGTGCATTCTCTGCGCCTGCTGCTCGACCTCGTGCCCGAGCTACTGGTGGAACTCGGACCGCTATCTCGGCCCCGCCGCGCTGCTGCAGGCGAACCGCTGGGTACAGGACTCGCGCGACGAAGCCACCGGCGAACGGCTCGACAATCTCGAGGATCCGTTCCGGCTCTATCGCTGCCACACCATCATGAACTGCTCCAAGGCCTGCCCGAAGGGGCTCAACCCGGCCAAGGAAATCGCCACGCTGAAAAAGACGCTGGTCGATCGGCAGGTCTAGCGGCGGTCGCGCAGCTTTTCGCGATCTCAAATCCGATCGCGGGCTAGGTGGTGGCGTCCGCCGTCGCGCTCGCATAAGCTGCCGCAAAACACGTTGGGGAGGATGGCGCTTATGAAAAAGCGAACGATCGCGCGCGGTTTTGTGTTTTCTCTGCTGGCCCTCGCGGCTCTGGCCGGCGGAAGCCTCCAGGCGCAGGCGCAGAAATATCCCGACCACCCGGTAAAGATCGTTATTCCGCTCGGCCCCGGCGGCGTCGGCGACATCACCGCGCGCATTCTCGCCGACAGACTTACCGAAAAAATGGGCCAGCGCTTCGTCGTCGAAAACATGCCCGGCCCGGGCGGCATCTCCGCGATGCGCGCCGTGACATCGCAGCCGGCCGACGGCCACACGCTGCTGCTGGCGACCGGCGGCATTGCCAGTTCGATCCCGCTGTTCAACAAGTTCCCGGTCGACGTGCTGAACGAACTCGCGCCGGTGACCGCGCTCGGCTATTTCGATTGCCTGTTGGTGACCAACAGCAAGTCCGACTACAAGACGCTCGGCGATTTCCTGAAGGCGGCCAAGGCGAACCCGGGCAAGCTCAACATCGGCACCATCAGTGCCGGCGGCGTGCAGCATCTCACCGCCAATTATTTCAAGCAGGCGGCCGGCATCGACGTCGTCGTCGTGCCGTTCAAGACCACGCCGGACGCCATCGTTGCGCTGCTGCGCAACGACGTGAACATGGTGATCGATTTTTACGCGGCGCTGAAGGGCAATGTGCAGGGCGGCGCGCTGAACGCGGTCGCCTGGGCCGGGCCGACGCCGTCGCCGGCACTTCCCGCCGTTAAGACCGCCGAAGCGCAGGGCGTGACAGGCTTCCAGGCCAATTCGTGGAATTCGATCTATGTCAAAGCCGGCACGCCGCAGCCGATCATCGATACGCTCAACAAGGCGGTTGCCGACTTCGTCGCCGATCCTGCGATCAAGGCCAAGCTGCTCGACCTCGGGATCGACTCCCGGTCCAGCACCCCGGCGGCGATGGATGCGCAGATGCGCGGCGATATCAAGAAATGGGCCGGGGTCATAGAGAAGGCGGGCCTCGAGAAACGCTAGTGCCCCGTTTCCGAAGTTCGTGATGCATTTCAGCAAGCTCTGACACGAACTTCGGAAACTAAGGGGCACTAGCAAATATATGATTCTAATTCCGCTTTTCGATTTGAAGTTCCTGAACGACCTGGCGGCGGGTGCTGCAGGAACTTCAAATCGGCGGCACTAGTCAGGTTGTGCCGATACGGCCGCTGGCCGGCCGGCTCTTCGAAACAATGGCCCGGTTTTGCTTACGACGCGGCCCGCGCCGGCGGTGCCGGCGCCGGCCTACAACTTATGCTTGCTTCGGTTGTATCGCTGACGCAGTCTTAGCCCCCCTGGGGTTGAGGGCGTTGTCTTGCGTTCAAGCCGGTGGTGGCTCTCGTTGATAAGCGTGCTGCTGTGCGCCGGCTGCGCGCCGGTCAGCCGGCTGCCGGCTTTGTCAGCGGACGCTATCGAAGCGGAAAAGCGCAACCAGCAAATCGTGCAAATCCGCAAATATTACGCCGAGCTGCACCGCGTCGACTCGGTCGCCTTCCGCATCCGCACCGCCAACCGCGCCGACTGCCGCGGCTGGGAGTCGCCGCAGATCGGCCTTTATGCGGTGACGCCGCAAAGCCTGCCGCGCAAATACCGTTCCTATTCGCGCGAGGCGCTCGACATCACTTGGGCGCGCCCGACGGTGATCTCGGTGGTGGATGGCTCGCCCGCTGCCGCGGCCGGCATCGTCGCCGGCGACGAAATCATCGCCCTCGACGGCGAACTGATCTTGCTGACCGGCACCGCCGGCTGGATGGCCGGCTGGCTGAAACATCACGGCGCCAGGCCGGTGCAGGCCAATCTGCGGCGCGACGGCGTCGACCGCACGGTGACGATCAATCCGGTGATGGGCTGCGCCATTCCGATCAACTACATCACCGCCGACGACACAAACGCCTATACCGATGACAAGAAGATCGTCATCTATTCCGGCATCGTCGCACTGACCAAAAGCGACGCTCAGCTTGCGCATATTATCGGCCACGAACTCGCGCATGCGAACCTCGGCCATGGCGACAAACGCTTGGTCAATCGGGCGCTCGGCTGGCTCGGCGGCACGGCGATCGATGTCGGCATCCTGGCCGGCGGCATTTCGACCGGCGGCGCTTTCGGCAAGGAATTTACCAAGGCCGGCGCGCTGGCTTACAGCGTCAACTTCGAACGCGAGGCCGATTATGTCGGCGCCTATTATGCCGCGCGGGCCGGCTACGAATTGAGTGGCGTGGAGGAATTCTGGCGCGCGATGGGCCTTGCAAATCCCGATACTATTCGCCTCGCCACGACTCATCCGATTACGGCGGTGCGCTTTTTGCAGATGCAACAGGTCGCCGCCGAGATCGCCGACAAACGCCGCCGCAACCTGCCGCTGGTGCCGGATTTGAAATTTGTGCCGTCGCAGGAAGAGCCGGCGCCGGCAAACGCCAGCCAATTCTAGCGAGGCTTCAAACGCCGTCTTTTATTCGCAGCTTTTGCCGAGGCACAGCTTTTCCACTTCGGGAAACGGCTTGTACGCAGCGTTGCCGCACTGCTCTTTGCTGGCGTCAACGAGCTGATTGAGGTGACCGCCGAAGAAATAGGCGATCCGGTCCTTGCTGCCGAGATATTCGCGATGATAGCCGCGCGAATTCACACGGACGCACGAAGCGTAGCGCTGCTCCTTGCCCACGGTGGTCAGCGCAGGCTCGCTGACGAAAGCGTCCTTCACATTGGTCGGATCGATCAGCACGCCTTTGAGCGTATCGACGATTTCCTTCTTGTAATTGGCCGGAACGATATTGGGGTCGACTTCCTTGGGCTTGCCGAGATATTCGCTGGAGCCGCAGCCGGCGAGCGCCAGAGTCACGGCGATGGCAAAGGCTGCCGGCCCGATTGAACGCCAGATTTCATTCCGCATCGGCTCTCTCCAGCGATTACAGCGTCCGATCAGTCGCGCTTCAGCGTGCGCTTGCGTTGCGCCAACGTGCGCAGCCGTAGCGCATTGAGCTTGATGAAGCCCTGTGCATCCTTCTGATCGTAGGCTCCCTTGTCGTCCTCGAACGTGACCAGCGTCGAGGAATAGAGCGAGGCCGCACTTTCGCGCCCGGTGACGATGACGTTGCCCTTGTAGAGCTTGAGCCGCACTTCGCCCTCGACCATCTCCTGCGACTTGTCGATCAGCGCCTGCAGCATTTCGCGCTCGGGCGAGAACCAGAAGCCGTTATAGATCAGCTCGGCATAACGCGGCATCAATTCGTCTTTTAGATGGCCGGCGCCACGGTCGAGTGTGATCGACTCGATGGCGCGATGCGCGACCAGCAGGATTGAGCCGCCGGGCGTTTCATAGACGCCGCGCGATTTCATGCCGACGAAGCGGTTCTCGACCAGATCGAGCCGGCCGATGCCGTTGTCGTGGCCGAGCTGATTGAGCCGCGCCAGGATCGAGGCCGGCGACAGCGCCACGCCGTCGATCGACACCGCGTCGCCCTTGGCAAAGCCGATGCGGATCGAGGTCGCCTGATCGGGCGCTTCCATCGGCGAGATAGTGCGCTGATAGACGATCGGCGGCGCTTCGATCGCCGGGTCTTCCAAGACCTTGCCCTCAGATGACGAGTGCAACAGATTGGCGTCGACCGAGAACGGCGCCTCGCCTTCCTTGTCCTTGGCGATGGTGATCTGGTGATCGCGCGCAAATTTCAAAAGATCGTCGCGACCTTTGAATGTCCACTCGCGCCACGGCGCGATAATCTTGATGCCCGGCTCGAGCGCGTAATAGCCGAGTTCGAAGCGGACCTGGTCGTTGCCCTTGCCGGTGGCGCCATGACAGACCGCATCGGCGCCGACCTGCCGGGCGATTTCGATCTGGCGCTTGGCGATCAGCGGCCGCGCGATCGACGTGCCGAGCAGATACTGGCCCTCATAGACGGTGTTGGCGCGGAACATCGGGAAGACGAAATCGCGTACGAATTCCTCGCGCAGATCGTCGATGAATATATTTTCGGGCTTCACGCCGGCGCGCAGCGCCTTTTCGCGGGCGGGGCCCAACTCCTCGCCCTGGCCGAGATCGGCGGTGAAGGTGACGACCTCGCAGCCATAGGTGGTCTGCAGCCAT